>JAQWQL010000035.1 GCA_029244605.1 Acidimicrobiales bacterium
CTCTCGATAGTCCAATGAACATGGGCCTTCAAGGGCTCTATGAAGCTTCGTGGTCAACAGTGATGGACCGGTACGGTCACCTTTATCCAGATTGGCTTCCTGAGAAACTTGAATTATTCATTCCTGAAATCTCTCAGTGGCTGGTGAGTTGGGCTGAAAGGAGCAGAACCTTAACCCATAATGACTTTCGCTTAGATAATCTTCTTTTTGATGACCAGCTAGAAGGTCTTCCTGAAGTCACCGTGTTAGATTTCCAACTCGTTGGGAGAGGAGATGGGTCAGGTGACCTTGCCCCATTCTTGGGCTGTAATCTAGATATTGATCTACGTCGGAATTCTGAGATCGATCTACTTCATCGGTATCACAACGCAATGCATGATCATGAAGCTGGGTTTGAAACATTTGACGAACTTGTAGAGCAAATTGATACGGCCCACCTATTTTGGCTTGTGAACTGGGGAAACACGGCAGTAACGGCGGACCAACCCAATGAACGAGCAACCAAACTTTTCACAGCAATTTTAGAACGAAGTATCGCCGCAGTCGTGGATCGCGATAGCGTCCGATATATCGGTTCAATGGGCAACTAAGGCTAAGCTAAGAGAGGGCGAGTGGAGGATCAAATGGGCAGCTTGCAACAGCAAGCAATTGAGATTATCAAGTCCAAAGGACTCAAAAGACTTGAAGAACCGATCCAATTGGCCTCAGGTGCGATGAGTCAGGATTTCGTTGATGGGAAGCTGGCGACAGCGCACTTTGATGACCTTGAACTCGCTAGTAGAGCGATAGTTGATGGAATTTTGCTTCAGGGTGTTGAGTTTGATGTTGTTGGAGGCCCAACCCTTGGGGCGGATGCCTTGACTATCGGAATAGCTGGAATTCAACGCTGCCGATGGTTCTTCGTACGTAAGGAACCAAAGGGGCGTGGAACAAACAAACTTATTGAAGGTTCACCGATAGGGGACGGTGACCGCTGTTTGATCGTTGAAGATGCCATAACAACCGGAGGTTCACTTCTTAAAGCGGTTGACGCAGTTGAAGCAACTGGTGCAAAAGTTGTTGCAGTTTCAACACTTGTCGACCGGGGAGAAATTGCCGGACCGCTGATAGAAAAAAGAGGAATTCTTTATTATCCAATCGCGACCTACCTCGATTTAGGCATAGAGCCCGTTGAGCTCCCTAGTTGACATTAACAACGTAGATGCTAGACTCGTTAATGGAAGACATTAATTAAGGGGTGGTATGTCTGAGACGCTTCGCCAAAAGGATGAAGATGTAGAGATTCATGCTTCGAAAGACCCTGGCGTCGGATTACCAGGGAGAGTAAAACTTCCTGGCTATTCGCAAACAATGGGACCTCAAACCCATCTATTCGCAGAGCGCGACCGACTTCAAGGATTAACGTGGGAGCATTTCGATGTCCAGCAGCTCTCACCTACGGTCGGCGCGGAACTGATTGGTTTAGATTTAACTCAGGAACTTCCCCAACAAGTCATTGATGAAATCCAGCAAGCACTATGGGATTACAAGGTAATCTTTTTTCGAAATCAGCCAATCACCCCTGAACAACATGTCAGTTTTGCGAGCCGATTTGGGGAGTTGGAGATCCATCCGTTTCTTCCCCCCAACACTTCAACTCCGGAACTCGTCAGGTTTGAGAAGGATGATAAGGCGGGAGGATATGAGAACCAATGGCACCATGATGTGACTTGGAGGAACACGCCTTCGCGTGGAGCCATTCTTCGAGCAGTCGAAGTTCCTCCGGTAGGGGGAGACACGCTCTTCGTAGATGCATATGCTGCGTATGGGGGGCTTGACCAAGAAACGAAAGACCTTATCGATGACTTGGTTGCTACCCATGATTTTCTGAGAGCTTTCGCGCGCCAAGTCCCCGATGAAAGAAGAGATGAAATACGAGAGCAGTATCCGATTGTCGAGCATCCGGTTGTCATCAACCACTACCAGACCGGGAAACCCTTACTGTATGTGAACAGGATCTTTGTGACTGGCATAAAGGGTTGGGAGCAAGAGCGAAGCTTTGACCTCTTAGATCTTCTATGTAGAGAATTCGAGACACTGGAGTATTCTTGTCGTTTCAGGTGGGAACCTAACTCCATAGCGTTTTGGGATAATCAAGCAGTCCAACACTACGCAACCAGCGACTATTCCCCCCAAAGACGGGTCATGGAACGAGCAAGTATTAAAGGAGACCAGCCGACACGTCTTTAGGCTGTGAAATCTGTGATCATAACTAAAGTGAGAAACTACAAGACTCTATGTTTGCAAATGGGTTTAAGGGGCGTATCGTAAAGGAAGAGTTTTGGGACTCCAATATGTTCCATACAACTTATAATATTAAAATTTTTTAGTGTGCAAGGAGTGCGCAGATATGAATTTGCATCCACGGGAAGACCGGATTGTTGTCCGGCCCGGAGAATCAGAGGAAACTACGGCAAGTGGTCTGGTAATACCTGACACGGCGAAAGAAAAACCTCAACAAGGTGAAGTATTAGCTGTTGGACCAGGAAAACGATCCGAACAGACGGGGGAACTAATCCCAGTCGATGTAGAGGTCGGAGACACAGTTGTCTACGCAAAGTACGGAGGCACCGAAATTTCAAGCGGTGGCGAAGAACTTTTAATCTTGTCCGCACGCGACGTGCTCGCAGTAGTGAAGTAGGGAACCATGTCAAAAATTCTTAAATTCGATGAAGAAGCTCGACGTAAGCTTGAAGCAGGTGTCAATCATCTCGCTGATGCTGTAAAAGTCACGCTTGGGCCCAAAGGGCGTAATGTTGTGCTCGACAAAAAATTCGGTGCACCGACAATTACCAATGATGGAGTGTCAATCGCACGCGAAGTTGAACTCGAAGATCCATTCGAGAACATGGGCGCACAGCTGGTAAAAGAAGTTGCCACAAAGACCAATGATGTCGCTGGTGACGGAACGACGACAGCTACCGTACTTGCACAAGCCATGGTCAAAGAAGGCCTCCGGAATGTTGCTGCTGGGGCCAACCCAATGGTACTCAAGCGAGGAATTCAGGTAGCAGTCGACGCAGCAGTCGAATCGATCGGTGAGCAAGCAGAGCAAGTAGCAGACTCCAAAGATCAAATTGCTAACGTTGCATCAATATCAGCAGCCGATGAAACGGTTGGTGAAATTATTGCAGAAGCCATCGACAAGGTTGGGAAAGACGGTGTAGTTACCGTAGAGGAATCCAATACGTTCGGTATGGACCTCGACTTCACCGAAGGCATGCAGTTCGATAAAGGATATCTTTCACCATATTTCGTCACTGATGCTGAACGGCAAGAAGCTATTCTCGAAGAGCCATACATTCTTTTAACACAAGGAAAAATTTCATCTGTACAAGAAATGCTTCCTGTTCTAGAGAAAGTTATGCAATCAGGAAAGCCCCTTTTGATCGTTGCTGAAGATGTCGAGGGTGAAGCGTTAGCTACACTCGTCGTCAACAAGATCCGCGGTACCTTCAATTCTGTTGCAGTCAAAGCTCCAGGATTTGGGGAACGCAGGAAAGCAATGCTGCAAGACATGGCTGTTCTCAGTGGTGGCCAAGTGATAGCTGAAGAAGTAGGCCTCAAACTCGATGGCGTTACCTTGGATTTACTAGGAACCGCCCGCAAGGTTGTAATCACGAAAGACAACACCACCCTTATCGAAGGAGCGGGGACTCGAGAAGATGTTGACGGTCGTATTTCGCAGATCAAAGCAGAGATCGATAATACAGATTCTGACTGGGACCGTGAGAAACTTCAGGAGCGTTTAGCGAAACTCAGCGGCGGAGTTGCCGTTGTCCAAGTAGGCGCTGCAACAGAAGTTGAACTTAAGGAAAAGAAACACCGTATCGAAGATGCACTTTCCGCAACACGAGCAGCTATTGAAGAAGGAGTTGTCGCCGGAGGCGGCACCGCCCTACTACGAGCTCGTTCTGCAGTTGAAGCTGCTGAGGACGGACTTGACGGAGACGAAGCTACAGGTGCTCGCTTGGTAGCAACTGCTCTCACTGCGCCAGCGAAACTCATTGCAGAAAACGCTGGATACGAAGGATCCATTATTGTCCGAGAGGTAGAAAATGCCTCTGGAAATGTTGGCTTCAATGCAGCTAAAGGTGAGCATGAAGATCTTGTGGAATCAGGAGTCATCGACCCTGCAAAAGTTACACGAGCAGCTCTTCAAAACGCAGCATCTATTGCAAGCCTTCTCCTAACAACTGAAGCGCTTATCGCTGACAAACCAGAACCTGAACCACCAATGCCAGCCGGTGACCCAATGGGCGGCATGGGCGGCATGGGCGGCATGATGTAAGCGGTTCCAAAAGAAAACGCTAAAGAGAGTCGGATTTTTCCGGCTCTCTTTGCCTTTTTGCCTAGATTACAAACCCACTGCTTTTCTAGAAACGCCGCAAATGAATAAAACATGTGTACCCTCGCAACACATGGATAAGAAACCAAAACCTAACCCTCAGAAACTTCTCGACCAGTGGATGGAGTGGGAACGCGGGGAAACACCTCCGGGTAGAGTCATCAGTAACCTGAAAACAGGTGGGTTGCCAGAACTTCTGGAACAACTCACCGAAGATGGAACCAACTGATTCAGTGGCAACACAAAGAGGTGGACCTCAAAAAATTCCTCGCCCTGAGTCCTGGCAAATGGGTGCACCTGCGCCTTGGCTGAGCGAACACCCAAAAGTAATCACCTCAGAGGCCTTACGAGACACAATCTCAAGGTTTCAGCCTAGAACTGTTACATACGAAAAACAGGAGCGGAGAATTTCTGCTGTTCTGATTCCAATCTACGTATCATCTGAGGATGAATTATTTGTCATCTTGACCCGTAGATCCGCATTGATGAAACACCACACTCACGAAGTAAGTTTCCCAGGGGGGAACCAAGAGCCAGAAGACAAAGACCTATGGTCGACCGCTATACGTGAAGCTCATGAAGAAATAGGACTCGATCCCGCACTCCCACAATATGTCGGAACTCTCGATAGCTTCATTACCGTTGGGAGCAACTCTCTCGTAACTCCATTCGTTGCTACTCTCGATGTCATTCCCGAACTCGAAGCTAACCCCATAGAAGTTGCTGAAATCATTCATGTTCCGTTAACTGAGCTCCTTAATCCCGATATCTATAGAGAAGAAATCTGGGAACTTCAGGAAGGAAAATCACGGCCAGTGTATTTCTTTGAACTCATTGGGAACACCGTCTGGGGCGCTACAGCGTCGATGCTTCGACAGTTCCTTCTCGTCCTCCTATCAATCAATACCTCTGATCACTCCTGACAAATATTGCTTAGCATGAAATAAACAAAGTCCAATGGGTCATTCTGTCTGCCACCGGTTTGGCTAAGATAGGCCTTACTCCCGAATTTAAGGACGGATCTATGGCTGAAGTAGAGGTGGGCCTCGGCAAATCAGGTCGAAGGGCGTACGGGTTCGATGATATAGCGATCGTTCCCAGTAGACGAACGAGAGACCCCGAGGATGTAGATATTCAATGGGAAATCGATGCCTTTTCCTTAGACCTTCCGGTCATGGCCTCAGCTATGGACGGAGTTGTAAGCCCATCAACTGCTATTGAAATAGGTCGCCTTGGCGGTGTAGGAGTTCTTAATCTCGAAGGATTATGGACTAGATACGAAGACCCTTCTGATGTGCTCTTAGAAATTGCTCAATTATCTCCAGAAAAAGCGACAAACCGGATGCAAGAAATATATCAAGAGCCCATTAAGCCTGAACTAATTCCCCAACGGATCGCAGAGATTAACGCAAGTGGCTTTATCTCATGCGCTTCAGTGACGCCAGGGAATACTGAAGCGATGGCACCGCAGATACTTTCGAGCGAATTAGATCTTTTGGTGATTCAAGGAACTGTAGTGACCGCTGAACATGTTTCGAAAACAAAAGATCCGCTGAACCTCAAATCATTCGTACGTGAGCTTCCAATACCAGTTATTGTTGGCGGCTGTGCATCATATGAAGCGGCCCTTCACCTTATGCGAACAGGAGCAGCAGGTATTTTAGTCGGCGTTGGGCCTGGCCACGCATGTACCACTCGAGGAGTGCTTGGCATCGGTGTTCCACAAGCAACAGCAATTGCTGATGCCCGAGCCGCTCGCATACGTCACCTTGATGAAACGGGGGTTTATGTTCATGTCATCGCTGACGGGGGCATGGCCACGGGAGGAGATATTGCTAAAGCGATCGTATGTGGAGCAGATGCAGTCATGATCGGATCACCTCTAGCGGCAGCCAACGAGGCACCCGGCCAAGGATTTCATTGGGGTATGGCGACCTTCCACCCGACACTTCCCCGAGGAGCGCGTGTAGAGACACAGCAACGCGGAACTCTCGAAGAAATTCTCCTTGGGCCTGCAAGTCAAAATGATGGAAGGATGAATCTATTTGGAGCGCTCAAAAACTCAATGGCAACATGCGGGTATCAGACCCTAAAAGAGTTTCAGAAAGCAGAAATCATGGTTGCGCCTTCCCTCCAAACTGAAGGAAAATACTTACAAAAACAGCAAGGCGTCGGAATGGGCTGAGCGTTTTGGACGTTTCTGACTTAGAATCAGTTCCCTACCAGTAAAGGGTTTTCTGTGACCGAAACTAATCCTACCGTTCTTGTTGTAGATTTTGGAGCCCAGTATGCCCAACTGATTGCAAGAAGGGTCAGAGAGGCAAGGGTCTTCAGTGAGATTGTCTCCCACGAACTTACCGCCGCAGAAATCGCTGCAATGGATCCGGTGGGGATCATTCTCAGTGGGGGACCGAAATCAGTTCGTATTGATGGGGCCCCTAAGATTGACCCCAAAATCTATGAACTAGGTATTCCAATCCTCGGAATATGTTATGGCGCACAACTCATAGCACAGCAACTTGGAGGTACCGTCAGCCAGTTTGAAGCAGGAGAATATGGAAGAACTTCCCTGCAGGTCAACGGCGGGAACCTTCTCACCAACCAACCTGCAGATCAGGATGTCTGGATGAGCCATTTTGATTGCATTACCGAAGTTCCCAAAGGCTTTACTGTTACTGCCTCTACGAAAAATGCCCCCGCGGCTGCCTTCGAAAGCGATCAGATTTTTGCTGTTCAATATCACCCTGAAGTATCACATACACCATATGGTCAACAAACTATTGAGAGATGGCTGGATCTCGCAGGAATAGACCGGACGTGGACAATGTCAAACGTGATCGAAGACCAAGTCGCAGCGATCAGGTCTCAAATCGGCAACGGGCGGGCTCTATGCGGATTGTCGGGAGGAGTAGATTCTGCAGTTGCAGCCGCACTGGTCCATAAGGCGGTTGGGCACCAACTCACCTGTGTTTTTGTTGATACAGGACTTATGCGAAAAAACGAAGGGGAGCAGGTAGTAGAAACCTTTCAAAAAACTCAAGGAATTGAATTGATCCATGTGAAAGCCGGCGAAGAATTCTTCGCATCTTTAGAAGGTATTACCGACCCAGAGACGAAAAGAAAAGCCATAGGTGAACTCTTTATTCGTATTTTCGAACGGGCATCCGGAGGGATAGAAGACGCACGTTTTCTCGTACAGGGAACTCTGTACCCTGACGTTATTGAATCCGGTAGTAAACACGCAGCAACGATTAAAAGTCATCATAATGTCGGAGGACTACCGGAAGATATGGATTTTGATTTAGTAGAGCCCCTGCGAGATCTCTTCAAGGATGAAGTACGAAGTGTAGGGACGGAACTAGGCCTGCCCGAAGAAATTGTTTGGCGTCAGCCTTTCCCCGGACCGGGTTTAGGTGTGCGGATTATAGGAGAGGTGACGCCTGACAAAGTCGCCATACTTCAAGAAGCTGATTTTATTGTCCGTGATGAACTTAAAAGAGCTGGCTTAGAAAGAGAGATCTGGCAAGCATTTGCGGTGCTCCCAGACATACGTTCTGTCGGAGTTATGGGGGATGAACGAACATATGGATATCCATGCGTAATTCGTGCAGTAACAAGCGAAGATGCAATGACCGCCGACTGGGCACGTATCCCTTACGACGTCTTAGAGACTATGAGCAGTAGAATTATCAACGAGGTTGAAGGCATCAACCGTGTTGCTTACGACATCACATCTAAACCCCCGGGAACAATTGAGTGGGAATGACCAAAGCAAACATACCTGACTTATACACCCGAGCGTTAGCATCATTTGGCGGGGTTCTTTCGGAAGTCCCCTTAGATGCCTGGGACCTGCCAACTCCATGTACTGAATGGACAGCCCAAACACTCGTCGTCCATGTCGTCTCAGGGGAAGTGCAGCTCATCAACTTGTTGGAGTATAAGGAATTTATAGATCTGGATTTGAGTACAAATATCTTGGGACCTGACCCAATGTCTACTTGGAGAGGGACAGCACTAAAAGCGATTGACTTCGTTCAAGAAACACCTCTAGATACTCCAATATCTCATCCGACAATGAACTTGACACTAGAGCGCCTCCTCGGAGCAAGAATTACCGATAATGTGGTCCACGCTTGGGATTTATCTCAGGCTCTATCGGTTCCATACGAAATGGAAGAGGAAATTTCTGCATGGTTACTAGATTTCTGGCTTTCTTTGTTCGACTTCCTCACCGATTCTGAACATTTTTCTGAGCCAGTTGAACCGATTGGCGACACATCTGGTGCGAGATTATTGGGTTTGCTTGGTCGAACTCCTAAATCCTAACCGGTGTCTTATCGGCTTCTTATGGGGTCGCTCCCGTCCCATTCTGCTGCTTCAGCCATACGGGCTTCACGCCTTTTGCGAGCATCTTCAGGAAGGTCAGCCATTTCAATAATTCGACTTTCTGGATCCAGTAGATAGATGAACCGAATGCCATGGATTGCCCCCTCTTGAAGAACCTCTAAATTTTCTGACAATAGTGATGCAAGCGCTAGGTCATAGTCCTGAGGGAAAAAACAGACATGATGGATATCTGATTCTGAACGTTTCAAAACATCTCTATAGTCGGATGGAGAGTCATTGTGTTGGGCAATTAATTCAATTTCTAAAGAACCAGTAAACGCAGTCGCTATGCCGATCTCTATGTCGCTTTGCACCCCTCGGTGCCGGAAATAATCTAAAGGGACTTGCTCAGCAATATACCAAGGCCCTATTCCAGTCCTGCTTACCCATTCCATGGCTGCTGATTTTAGATCGGGGACGACGTACCCTATTTGTGCCAAAGGTCCAAGATTTTCTCGCATACAGGCATCATAGGGTAATAGTGAAGTCGTCTGGCCCCGATTTTAGAATCGATCAAGACGTCCTCGACTCGTAAATTCGATGTAGCTGTGCCTACGATGCATGTATGGCAAAAGTATCGTTAATAGCAAAATTACAAACTAATCCTGAACAATCAGATGAGGTTGAAGCTGCGTTGAAGGAAACCTGCACGGCTGCGGCGGAGGAAGCGGGGTTGGAAATTTACTCCGCCCATAAGGACTCTGCTGAGGACGGCGTTTACTGGTTCTTCGAACTTTATGAAAATGATGCAGCATTGGGCGTGCATGGACTAGGTGATGGCATGAAGGCTGCGATGGCGGCGCTGGGAGCTCTTCTCACCGCACCACCAACTATCAATATCGCTTCACCAGTAGCCGCCAAAGGCATAAATCTCTAAATGCAGGTTTATTCGGGCAATTCAGCAATAGTGACGGTTCCTGTACTGCCGTTTATGCTGATGATGGCACCATCGGTGATTTTTGATGCAGCATCAAGGATGCCGGTAACACATGGTATGCCGAATTCTCGACTCACAATCACAGAATGACTTAACGGGGCGCCTACTTCCACCACGACTCCAGCGGCTGGAATAAATAGCGGCGTCCAAGATGGATCAGTTATTGGGGCTACCAGAATTTCACCTGGTTCAAGTCCGCGTGGGTCACCCGGGTCAGTAATAACGCGAGCCCTTCCCGTTACCACTCCAGGGCTTCCAGGGACTCCAGCGAGTTCCTCACCAGCTTCAGCAGGTTCAACAGATAATTTGCGTTGAGCCCACTCACTCAGTGGAGGCACCTCACCGTTGATGATAAATGGGTCCTGTAAGTCTGACAGGGCGCTAAATTCTTTTCGGCGTTTCCGAATTGCCTCAGTCATACTTTCAGGATCATTAATAAACTCTTCAAGTTCAGCGTTGCGAAGTAGCCAAATATCGCGAGGGGTGTCCAAGGCACCTCGCTCAGTCATTCGACGGCCAAGTTCATATATTGGCAATCTGATTTCATGAATTGTCATCATTGCCGTAAGTTTCGTCCGCTCTCTACCGGGCACTAGAACCCGAGCGGTTCGTAAACCCAACTCAAGAGCTCCTATCGCCTCATCATTGCCATCAAAGATTGCCCGCACTTCTGCCTCGGCAGCTTCTCTATCAGCTACCGCTTTGGTATGCCGATTTGCCGGCGATAGCGTTTCGTCAGCATGGCGCATAGCGTCAATTGCTGCCAGAACACTCTCTGGCTTTACTTCCCATGTTTCTGATGCAGCATCCCACTCGGTTGGCCCTCGGGCACCGTGCTCACTTAGAAATTGTGCAAGGTCACTGAGGAGTGCCTCACCGTCAACCGACGTAGTCAAGCGTTCTTGAAGTCCTGATATTCCTTCATCAAATGCACTCGTGATGTCAGAAGAGTCATTTACCTGACGTGAAAGTTCCCACATGGCATATGACGGAGGAGCAGAATCAATGCCTCCAAGCCCCGAAATCAGTCTTCCAGGGAGCGCAGGATCGATCTCTCCACATAATTCACCCAGTATTGTCGGCCCAGTAGCGGATGCTGTTCCGTAGACATAATAGGGTTCAAAAAATTCCCTGATCACGGGGGTCATTGATCGGGCATGTTCTACTAATTCAAGTTCGGACATCGAACTCAAATCTGGCCTCCTGTCGCGGATAGATAGAATTTTCTCCCGATCTTCTGTTAGTTCATTAGGGAGTTCCTCCAAGGACATGACCCAAGCAGATGTTTCTTCTATCTTCGCCGTTAAATCAGGTCGTTCGTCACCTTCCTGCGAAACATACGGGGGTACGTCAGGGTGGTTCCCTAGAAAAGCAGCGTCCATCGCTTCAGCAGACATACCAGGAGATCGAACCCCTTGAAGACGAATCAGTCCCGCATTCAGATACACATAGCCGCCAAAGCAGGATACATAATCAGGTCGGTCTGGGTCCGTCTCATCTGGTGTAAAGGTTCCCCATCGGTGGCAACCATCAGCCCATCCTCTTGAGACGCCTGTTTCCCAAACAAGATCCCAGCCGAGTGGGCTAATAGGATTCGGAAGGATCTCTCCGGCGTTCGCTCTTGTGTACAGGGGGAAACGGTTACTTGGTTCCCAGTCAGTTATCCATCGTTCTTCCATATTCTTCTCTAGGCCTTTCCCATGTAAAGAAATATTTTCTCAGATCCAGAATCTCACATGCCGAACCCATCTGCCAATTATGGTCTTGGATCCTTTATTCCTCTGCCCATTCAGCGTCGCGTCTCTCTAGAAATGCTGACATGCCTTCAGCTGCTTCGTCAGATGCGAAGAGCTCTGCAGAAAATTCTGTTGCCCATGTAAATGCTTCCTCCTGAGTCATTCTAGGTACTTCATTTACGAGCTTTTTCGCAGCCGCAAGCGCCATAGGGCCGCCTCTTAGGAGATCTGCGATGACTTCCTGAACTGCTTCATCAATGTTATTTTCCGGAACTGCATGAGAAATAATTCCTAATTCAGCGGCTTCCTTTCCTGTAAAACGGTTCCCGCGTAGAAAAGCTTCCATTGCTTCTCCTCTCCGCATTTTCGGAAGACATACAACTGAAATAACTGCCGGAGCCACCCCAAGTCTCACTTCAGTAAAACCAAATTTAGCGTTTTCGGTTGCGATTGAGATGTCAGCTGCAGCAGCGAGGCCGACTCCGCCTCCCATTGCTGCTCCTGTTATTCGGGCTACGACGGGTTTCGGCCCTGTTTGTATAAGTGAAAGGGCTTTATCGAAGCCAATAGATCCCATATCTGGGGCGCCTGTTTCTGAAGATCGTTCTTTAAGGTTCGCTCCAGCACAGAAGACTGTTCCGGAGTGGGTGAGGATGATCACTCTCACCTCAGGGTCTTCGTTGGCTAATGTCAAACATTCATATAATCCAGCGGTAAGGGCTTGGCCGAGCGCGTTTTTGTTATTTTCGTCGGCAAGTGTGATAGTAGCGACACCATTTGCAACTTGGTATTGGACGGGATCCATAGTTGTTCTCCTGATTCCAAGGTAACAGGGCATGTGCTCTTCTTGCTATTTCTTGTAGATGCTTAAGTTCCTAAGCTTGGAGGAAACCCGCTAGGCTGCTCACCACGAACCCTAGTTATGGTTCGTGCGGATGAGGAGTGATGAATGGATTTTGATTTCCCCCCCGATGATGATCCTCGTCGCCTTGCGGTACGTTCCTGGATAGAAAAAAATTCAAAACCTTCACCCCAAGATCTAGTCGATGCAGGGTATGTGGTTCCCCATTGGCCTCGCCCGTATGGTTTGGAAGCAGAACCGATGCATCAGATCATCATTGCCGACGAATTGCGAAAAGCGAAGATCGGTCTTCCTCCGAATCCAATAGGAATAGGTTGGGCTGGCCCAACGATCTTAGAAGCAGGGACTGAGGAACAAATACAAAAATATCTTCCCGGATTGCTTACAGCTGAAGATATATGGTGCCAGCTTTTCAGTGAACCTGACTCAGGGTCAGATCTTGCGAATTTGTCAACGCGGGCGATAAGAGATGGAGATGAATTTATTGTCAATGGTTCAAAGATTTGGTCAAGTGGAGCTCATCATTCAAAATATGGGATTCTTATCGCCCGAACTGATCCTGATGTTCCGAAACACAAGGGCATCTCGTATTTCATCTGTCCAATGGATCTTCCTGGTATCACGATGACACCGATCATTGATATGACTACAGCCCATAGCTTCAATCAGGTGTTTTTTGACGACGTTCCCCTTTCCGCTGATCTTCTAGTTGGTGAAGAAGGTGATGGTTGGCGATTAGCGAAAGTCACACTCGCGAATGAACGCGTATCGCTTTCTTCCGCTGGCTCCCTTTGGGGGGCTGGACCCTCAGCGAAACTCCTCATTGACCTTATTCGAGAACGTGGCGGGTCATCTGACCCTATTTTGCGCCAAAAGCTAGCTGGGCTCTATTGCGAAGCAGAAGTTCTGCGATTGAATCGGTTACGGACTCTCACTGCTCGTCTAGCTGGAAAGCATCCAGGCCCTGAAGCTTCGATACAGAAACTGATGGCCGATGAACATGGACAGAACACCCTTGAGTTAGCTCAAGAACTTGCAGGCTCAGCAACCATGATTGAAGGATCTGGACCCATCGGGAAAATTCCAAGAAAAATGCAGCGAGGGGTAACGCAGAACCATTTTTCAACAAAGCAATTCCCTGATGTGGATCCCATTTGGTACTACGGGTTTATTTTCTCACCCGCTTTGACGATCGGGGGAGGAACATGGGCGGTGCAACGAAACATTGTTGCAGAACATGTTCTTGGATTACCGCGTGACATTAACGTAGAAAAAGGAAAATCCTGGTCTGAAGCACGAAGCCAGGGTTAGAGCTAATGATTTAATCGGGAACGGATAGCTTGAAGGAGTTCATCGGGGTTATCTGAGCCAATAGTGACTGACTTGCCATTGCTTTGTTTAACAAGCACAGTAGTTTTTCCCCATGCTCGCCATATAGATCCCTGCTTTGTCTTTTTAACTCCGGTGCCCCACCAGTAAGACAATTCATGGAGCTCAACTGCTCGGATATCATTGATCAGGATCTCCTTTTGGGGGAAACCCCACCAGAAAACGAGACGTATTTTTGCATCATCGACCGTTATTGACATCTTTGCAAACATCAATAAAATCGTCGCAACGATAAATGGTGATATAACAATCGCAATCAATGAAATCAAAGGAAGGGTGTAATCGCGGGTTAAAGCAAGGTTGGGAACCCACATTACCAAAGTGATGAGAATAATCAGCCCATACAGATACTGGGAATTTGCTCTATTGACACCTGAATATTCATCCATCACGAAAGGCTACCGTGTTCGGGGTAGCCCGAGTAGTCCCTCAGCGATCAGGTTCCGGCTAATTTCGCTCGTACCACCATAAATGGTCGTGACAGGTGCATGGCGGAAGTGTTCATCGATTACACCACCGACTGGAGCTCCCTCTTCGCCGAGGTATAGAAGGCCTTCAGTTCCTGCCATATCGAGAAACCACTTCGAATGTTTCTTGTAGGATTCACTCGCGAATAGTTTCGTCATTGACCCTTCAACACCGAACATGACACCCTCTGAAGCGAGGAAAGCAGTGTTGTATGCGAAACCCCTGCATACTTCAACATCAATGAGGGACCGTACGAGGCGTTCACGAACAACCGGATCATCGATGATGGATGACCCGTCAGGACGTTCCGTTTTTTGTGCATGCTCGATAAAAGCATCTATGAGAGGAGGGGAGGGAAACTGCCCGCCAGCTATGCCTCGTTCATATTTCAACGCGGCTTTCATAATTTCCCACCCGCCATCAATGTCACCGATACGCCATTCATCACCTATCCGCACGTCGTCATAGAAGGTGGCGTTCGATCGTTCTGTTCCCATGGTGTGCACCGGTTGAATTTCAATACCTGAAGTTTCTAACGGGACGATAAAGAACGTCAATCCCTTGTGTTTTGGTACATCAGTGTTTGTTCTCGTGAGTAGTAGAACATAGTCGGCGATGTGAGCCATTGTCGTCCACATCTTCTGCCCATTGATCACCCATTCTTCTCCGTCTTTCACAGCCCGGGTTTGTGCGGCAGCGACATCGGATCCTGAATCGGGTTCTGTGTAACCGAAAGAAATAAGGGTTTCGCCGGAAAGCAATTTCGGCACAATGGTTTCTTTTAGGTGGTCGTTTCCTAATTCAAGAACAACTGATGCAACGACAATTGCGACCCCCATTCCATCAATAGGGGCGCCAGCAAGCTGGAGCTCTTCGATCATTACGGCCATTTCTAATGCGCTTTTTCCACCACCGCCGAGTTCTGATGGGACAGCGCCGCCCAACCATCCTCGGTCAGCGATCTTCTTATGGAAATCCCAGTTATGGATCGTTCCCTGATGAGTTGAACTGATGACATCATCTGTCAAGTGCTCGTCGATGAACGCCCTGACTTCAGTTCTGAATTCTTCTGCTGCAGGAGGAAATGACCAATCCATTAGGCAACCTTCCCTGATGGGAGGCAAAGGTTCGCGATTCGTTGATATTCCACGCCGGGATCGCCGAATTGAAGTGGCCAGCCCTTCGCACGACGGTAGTAAAGCTGAATATCGTATTCTTCTGCGAATCCGTAACCACCGTGGTACTGCAAAGAAGCCGCTGAGGCATCGAGGGCAGCTTCTGAAGCAAACAGGAAAGCCATCCCAGCGAGCCTCTCTCCGAGGTCAGAGTCATTTTCAAGAGCTGAAACTGCCCGATTTGAAAGAAAATGCGATCCTTCCACTCCGGTTATTGCGGAAGCAAAACCGTGTTGAAGTCCCTGAAATGAACCGATGAGAACCCCAAATTGGTAGCGTTCCTTTGCGTATGCAACACCAATGTCAACGGCTTTTCTCCCCAACCCTGTTAATGCAACAGCCATAAGTGCTTGCCATTCGCTTCGAGCTCTGAAAAATCTTTCCACTGCGGCACCTCCTGAAGCGATAGTTTCCGCACCATTCAATGATCGGTGTGCTAACGGCAGGTCAGCGGTGTTTCGTAAAAGAGAAATAGAATCATCCCCAGAGGCAAGTACAAGGTCATTTCCTTTGCAAGCGATGACTGCATCGGCGATGGCGCCACCAGGGACAAGTTTCGCCTGATCATCTTCAGTTGGCTGTAACGCCAGCGAAGCAATCTTTTCTCCGCTGACCAACGCAGGGATCAGGTCATGGTCAGGAGCTAATGACGCGAGCAATCGTGAAGCGACCAGATGTTCAATGAAGGGAAGCGGGGCGACAAATTCACCAACTAGGTCAGCAACAATCGCCCCGGTTGTGAGGGGCGCCCCACCGCCACCGATGTGTTCTGGTAGGCACATACCTGGCGCGCCGGTTTCTACAAGTCGCTCCCACGCCTCAGTGTCGAAACCCGTATGTTGTGATGTGCGTACACGTTCAATCGAACACTCGCTTTCAAAAAACGAGCGAAAAATATCTTGAATAGCTAATTCATCAGAATTTAAACGTAAATACATCTCAATCTGAGATTACCGGAGTAGCCATCAGAAGACAGCTTCCAGTATCGAAACATTCACGAAAAGTTATTGGTTTACTTGCTGGAAGTTACAAAGTGATATATCGTTATGATATCATATTGATATTAGGAGAAGCATGGATCTATTTACAATAGAAAATATTGGTGGCACCCCTTTGGGAATGGTTACGGGAAGCACGATTAAGACAAAGGATATTGTCAAGGACATCGGCGCTGGTTTGAAGGGACTGGTCGGAGGGAAACTCGGGAGTTACGAGAAGCTTATGGAAGAAGCCCGAGCCGAAGCAACCAGCAAAATGATTCGACAAGCAGAAGCTCTCGGAGCGAATGCCATTGTCGGAGTTCGTTATGAAAGTACTGAAGTCATGGCAGGAGCGGCTGAGATATTGGTATTCGGAACAGCGGTATCACGTTGAACGCATATACAAGGAGATTATGTAATGTCTGAAACAGGTGTAACAAGTCTGACCCCTGACAAGGTTGGAAAAGTCCGTAACGGTATAACTATGATTGTCATCTGGTTGATCAATCTTCCGGCAATGATTGTCCTCTGGGCCTTGTCAGGAGTGAGTAACGGCGGAACCGTCCTTCCTGCCATAATCCTGTCTTTGTTCTTCATCATTGCACCAATGTGCCTCTATATGCTGCAACCAAACCAGGCAGCAGTCCTAACACTATTTGGCGCCTACCGGGGAAGCGACGAAACACAAGGATTACGGTTCACCAACCTTTTCTACGCAAAGAAGAAAATCTCGCTACGAGTTCGAAACTTCACCACGCACACAGCGAAGGTCAACGACGCGAACGGAAACCCTATTGAGATAGGAGCTGTCGTTGTTTGGCGAGTTGTCGACGTCGCAAAAGCAGTCTTCGGAGTAGAGAGTTTCACCAACTACGTGCACACACAATCAGAATCAGCTGTACGGAACCTTGCCAGATCATACCCATATGACTCCTTTGAAGACGGAGAAGAAGAAATCACCCTGATAGGTGACGCCGAGGAAGTCAACGTTCATCTCCGAACTGAACTTCAAGAGCGAGCTAACGAGGCTGGAGTAGAAATTCTCGAAGCCCGCTTAAACGATCTGGCATACGCCCCAGAGATCGCAGAAGCCATGCTTCGTAGACAACAAGCATCAGCAATTGTTGCCGCTCGTGCCAAAATCGTCGAAGGAGCCGTCCTCATGGTCCGCGAAGCAATAGACGCCCTTGAGGAAGGTACTGATGGAAGCGACCCCATTCAACTAGATGCTGATCGCAAGGCGACTTTTGCCTCTAATCTCATGACTGTCATCGCAAGTGATGCCCCAACTGCACCTGTTGTAAACGTTGGCACCCTAAATCGGTAAATAATGCCAGAGAAAAGAAAACAATTTCCTTTACGGATGTCGGAAGAATTGTATCAAACCTATGAGCGGTGGGCGTCCGATGAGTTCCGTTCAGTAAATGCACAAATTGAAGCTGTACTCTCTGAAGCAGCTAGCAAATTAGGACGTTCTAAGAACCAAAATGGGTCTTGACCCATAACACTAAGAAAGGTAAATACATGAAATTTTTGCAGATCATGGAATTCCAAGGAAGCCCAGAAGATGCCGAAAAGGCATTACAGCATTACATAGAGAAGGCGGACGGACGTTCCTATGCGAGAAAAGCAACAATCTGCGTGGATCGCGATAATTCGGGAACAGTCATTCAACTCATTGAATTCGACTCATGGGACGAAGCACAAAAAAACAATGAACTTGAAATCACTGAAGAAGACAATCAAGAAACAGAGCAAACATTCGGCGAAGTTACGTTCCGAAATCTCGATGTGTACGGCGAATACGAAGTCTGACTTTATCTAGTGCCATCAAAAGTATGCGAGTAAGCAGAATAGAAAATATGAAGATATGGAATTAATCACTGTCGCCGATCTCACAATGCAGTTTGGGCATCATCGCGCCTTGGATAGTGTTGATTTCACTGTTCACTCCGGGGTGACTGGACTAGTTGGAGCAAATGGAGCGGGGAAAACCACATTCATGTCTATTGCGCTTGGTTTGCGCAAACCCACGCTGGGAACAATTCGGGTGCTTGACTTGGAACCAATCGCTGATGGAGCCGAATTACGGTCACTCGTGTCCTACGGACCTGAACGAAATATTCTTCCGGATGAAATGCCGGCAGTTGACTTTGTTAAACATCTCGCTGAAGTTCGCGGAATGCCGAGAAAGGAAGCAAAAACGAGAGCAAGCGACATTCTCTGGCTAGTCGGCTTAGGGGAGGAACGTTTCCGCGCGATAGGGACTATGTCGACTGGGCAACGACAACGAGTCAAGCTAGCGCAAGCGATCGCCGCCGACCCAAAACTCGTTTTTCTTGACGAACCAACAGATGGGCTGGACCCTCTCGCCCGAGAAGAGGTACTGACACTTATCCGTCAAGTCAGCGAAGAATATGGCATCCACATTATGATCTCGTCACATCTACTTGAAGAAGTCGAACAAATCTGTGACAACATCGTGGTCCTCAACGCAGGAAAACTCATCGTTGCAGGAAAATTAGATGAACTCACTGGCCAAAGCACAGGAATAGAAATTGAACTTGTCAGAATAGACGACCAGCCCGACGCAATAGATACAGTCGAAAGATCCCTACGTGAAGCAGGACTTGCGGTAGTAAGGGAAGCAGAAAGTCCAGTTCTACGAATCCCTGATGGGATACCCGAAGAATCATCTGACCTGATACGGGACGCTGTCGCCGATGCCGGAGCCAGACTGCAACGGATACAACATCGACGTCGAAGTCTCGAAGATATCATTTTGGACACATCGTCATGAGCGCAACAGATAACGCAAGAATCCTCGACCGAGGGTACCGGAAATTCGATGGTCAGAGATTAGGGGTCGGTAGCGCCATCCGGTCAACCGCATGGCAAACAACTAGAAGTATCTTCGGCCTAGGTCGCAAGGCACGACACAAGTTCTTTCCAATGGCTATTCTTGGGATCACTTACCTGATTGTCATCATTCAACTTGCGGTGGTATTTCTTTTTGGTAATGAAACTGCCGAGTTCTTAACAACAAATTCGTGGCAACAGGTCGCACCGGGAATAGTCATGATTCTGTTCGCAGCACTCGTTGCCCCAGATGCGATCGTACGAGATCAAAAGAACGGAATGTTCTCGCTCTACATGTCCACGCCGCTCACAAAATCGACATATCTTGCAGCGAAATCATTATCGGTAGCAGGCTCAATTCTGCTCATCACATTTGGTCCCGGATTGCTCTATCTACTCGGGAAAACGATCAAAGGTTTGGGGCCTGATGGGGTAGGACAATGGTTTGAGACTTTCGGCCGTCTTCTCGTAGCTTGCATATTGCTTTCTCTCTTTCTTTGCGCATTCAGTCTCGCTTTCTCCTGTTTCACGAATCGTCGGGCGATCGCAAGTATCGTGGTTCTTCTCGCCTATTTAGGGACTAGCATCCCGAGCAGAATTTTGTATGATGAAACGAATATTGGCGAGAACATACTCCTCATAAACCCGATCGAAACGGCATATGAATTCGGAGCCCGCCTATGCAAATCACCACCCGTTATTGATGTCTACGGAGAAATCACAACAACGTTCGTCACACTTGGGTTCTTTGGCTGGCTTCTTCTGTCGTCTCTTATTGTTATGGCTAGCTATCGAAAACGTGAGGCAATCTGATGTCTCCACAACCTCCACCACCTCCCCAATCACAAGCAGTGAATCACCCAGTGAATATGATTGAAGTTTCGAGAGCTTCAAAATCTTTTGGGAATGTCGTCGCCGTTTCAGACGTGAGTTTCCAACTCAACGCGGGAGTGACAGCACTTCTCGGACCTAATGGGGCGGGGAAGTCAACACTGTTCCGGATGTTATGTGGTCTGACAACCCCGACAGCGGGAACTGTAAAAGTTTTAGGTCGAGACGCACGTCAAGATACGCCTGTTCGAGGAAAAATTGGCCTTTCTCCCCAACAAGATGCCCTCTTTGACCGACTCACAGCCTATGAATTTGTAGAGATCGCCGCGAAAACCCATGGCGTAGAAAATCCGAAAACGGCTACCAATTATGCCCTCACGCTTGTTGACCTTGACACGGAAACAGAAAAAAATGTTGGATCATTTTCAAAAGGCATGCGGCAACGAGTCAAACTCGCGGCAGCTCTCGTTAATGATCCTGAGATCCTTATCCTCGACGAACCCTTATCTGGTTTGGACCCAGTGCAAAGAAACCGAATGATCGAGCTTTTTCATAACCTTGGATCTCAGGGTAAATGCGTTCTTATTTCCAGCCATATCTTGGATGAGGTTACTCGCATCGGGTCTGAAGTCCTTGTCATCGCTCAAGGACGGTTGGCAGCATCAGGTGACTACCGGAGCCTTCGAACTCTTATGGAAGACCAACCGCATGTCATCCAAATCAATACCAACGGTGCAAGAGAACTGGGGGCAGCTCTACTTCGAAAAGAAATCATTGATGGCGTCACCATTGAAGACGAAACACTAAACATAACCACGACAAAAATAGATTTGCTCGGCCGGTCAATAGCCTCCATCGCGAGAGAACTCGATGTCAGTCTCATCGAAGTTACTCCAATGGATGATGATCTCGAATCCGTTTTCCGCTACCTGATCGAGGGACGATAATGGCTACGGTTTCACCATTTCGAGCAGTCGCCTTAACCCACAATGTGTTACTCAAACAACTCGTTTCTAAAGGCCGCCTTATTGGCATAACTATCTTCGGACTACTCCCAATCCTTCTGGGTTGGGTTATCGGACGACAAAGCGACGATCCTCTGGAAGCAGGGGCTGGATTTATCTCCTACATGGGGTTATCAATCCTGGTACCGGTGGTAGCGCTCATCTTCGCATCAGCATCACTCGGGGACACACGCGAAGATGGAACTCTCGTGTATCTGTGGCTACGTCCAATATCTCGATGGTCTGTTACGGCTGGGGCATGGGCTGCGAGCACCACCGTCACGCTCCCACTCACTGTTATACCTATGACTATTGCAGCTGTTCTCTTAGACACAGGTAGCACGATCATATTTGCGACGATTCTCACAACAGTTCTCGCGGTGATCGCCTACTGCGGTATTTTTCTACTGCTGGGACTCTTGGTGAAAAATCCTGTTATATGGGGTCTCGCCTATATCTTTATTTGGGAAGCAATAGTGGCTAGCTTCGCGAAGCCCGCAGCTGCATTGGCAGTATCTGGTTACAGCCGGGCGATCATAACCGGAAGGACTGGCGTCGATTTCGACTTTTTGTTCAGCCCGTCACAAGGCGTAAGTATTTTCATGCTGGTCATTATCTTGGTTGCAACAATAGGGTTTACAACAGTTCGACTCAGCCGAATAGAAGTCCCCTAAAGTCCTTTAGGTTCGGGATACGAGTGACTCAGCGATTTCAGTTAACCCTTCAAGTTCCAGCAAAACAGCATCAGGTTCCTGTGGCCAAATTGTAAAAACGATTCGATTAACTCCGAGTTCGCCCAGTTCATATATCTCTTCCATAGTGCGTGGAGCGTTCATAACAGTGATGGCGATCGATGCAGGATCGCGGCCTGCTTTTTCAGCAAGCTCCTGAACTTTTTTTACTTCTTTAGTGAAAGAACCTTTTGGACTCCTAATCGGCATCCAACCATCACCCCAGTCAAATAAATGTTTCAGCAGCCTTGGGCCACTTCCACCGCCAACAAGTAACGGGATATCGTGAGCTGGTTTTGGCCATGACCATGAAGGTTCAAGACTTTGCAAAGTTCCCTCAAAAGCTGCTTCATCCTGAGTCCATAAAGCCTTCATGATCCCTATATTGTCTCGTGTTCGGGCATGCCGGTCAGAGAAATTATTACCATGCGCTTCGTATTCTTCACGGTTCCATCCGAAACCGACCCCAAGTTCAACTCGCCCTCCAGAATGGAAATCGAGCGTTGCAATCTGCTTCGCTAACCAAACGGGATCATGTTGCGCAACTAATGTCACCGCTGTCCCTAGTACCAATCGGTCTGTTGCAGCGGCAGCCATAGAAAGAGATACAAGTTGATCATTTAAATGCCAATACACGTCAGGTAATTCCTCGCGGCCTGGAGCAGCACCGGGGAAAGGAGTCAATCGGCTAGAAGGAATGTGGGAATGTTCTGGAAGCCAAAGAGATTCGAACCCTCTATCCTCTACTTCTTTCGCTAAGCGGTCAGGGGGGAGAGTATGGCAGGTCGCTAGCATCGTGATTCCCATTTTCGGAAGTTTGCTCTCTGCCATTTCGGCCATCCTTTCTTCTCTATATTTCTAGCAGCAGAGAAGGCGAAAGAGAGCAAAACCCCCAATAGGATATTCTGCATGTCTCTTCGCTACGGTCAACCCATGATTGCTATCCCCGGACCATCAATAACTCCTGAACGTGTCTTACGAACAATGCACCGATCGAGTCCAGATATCTACGAAGGGGAACTTGTTGACCTGACCTTCGGCCTCGTTGAAGAACTTCCATCCATTGCCCGAACATCCGGTAGAGCGTTTATGGCAATTTCCAATGGCCATGGCGCTTGGCAGATGGCTCTATGCAACACCCTTTCAGCCGGAGATAAAGTACTAGTCCTCGAGTCCGGACTTTTCGCAACCGTGTGGGGCCAGATGGCAGAACGGACTCAGCTAAACGTCGAATACCTTTCAGGCAGCAACCGGCTTCCCATCGACCCGAACATGCTTGAGAAACGTCTCTCAGAAGACACCGCACATGAGATCAAAGCGATCCTTTGTGTCCATACTGACACTGCCACATCGGTACGCAACGACATCGCCGCACTAGGTCGGGCAATCAAAAATCTCGATCATCCGGCACTATTCATGGTTGACTGCATCGCCTCTTTGGTCTGTGAACAATATGAAATGGATCAATGGGAAGTAGATATCACCGTCGCAGCTTCACAAAAAGGCCTGATGATGCCGCCCGGACTCGGTTTCGTTTGGGCGAACGACCGAGCCTTAGAAGCCCACAAATCGGCGGGGCTTCGCATCGGATACTTCGACTGGGATCAACGCCTCAACCCTGACCACATGTACCAACTTTTTTCCGGTACCCCACCGATCCAACATATATACGGATTGCGGGAAGTTCTCGACATGATTAACGAAGAAGGGTTGGAGAATATCTGGAACCGCCACCAAATCCTCTCCGGTGCTGTCCGAGCAGCAGTAGAAACATGGCAACAACCAGATGGACTCGAACTAAACATCATTGAACCTCAAGCAAGGTCAAATGCTGTCACAACAGTGTTAACCGGAACTATAGATTCGGAACAATTACGAAATATTTGTTCATCCGAAGCCGGACTTACCCTCGGTTTAGCTGTCGGGGGATTAGAAGCTGATGCATTCCGGATTGGCCATATGGGTCACCTGAACCCGCCGATGATTCTCGGAACGCTTGCCACCATCGAGGCAGCGCTGCTTTCTATGAAAGCCCCAATTGGAGGAAATGGTATAGGTGCTGCTGCGGAGGTCATCGCAAACGCCTTCCCTGACTAGCGGCAATAGAACTCCCACCGTAAAGTCGTAGATACGCAGAGTAAGGAGAAATGAGATGGGAAACCTCGAAGGACACATCGCTGTTGTTACCGGAGCGAGCCGTGGTATAGGACGCGGGGTTGCCATCGGCCTTGGGGAACAAGGCGCTACTGTCTATGTGACTGGACGAAGTACCGGTGACCATCCCCGAACTATTGACACCACCGCCCGAGAAGTCACTGAAGCAGGTGGGTTAGGGGTCCCAGTCCAAACCGATCATTTTGATGATGGCCAAATCGCCGCCGTCTTTGCAAAGGTCAAGGAGGATCACGGACATCTCGATATTCTCGTCAACAACGTGTTTAAGATACCTGATCCACCAGCATGGGAAGGTGGTTTTTGGGAGCATCCCGTGAGTATCTGGGACGACCAGGTCGGCATCGGACTCCGAGGACATTATGTGGCCTCATGGCATGCAGCCCCACTCCTATTTAAATCTTCAAAACGGCCCATCATCATTAACATCACCTCACCCGCAGGAATCGTCTACTTATTCAACTCGTCGTATAGCGTCGGCAAAGCCGGACTTGATCGTTTAACGCATGACATGGCAGTCGAACTCGCCCCCAAAAATGTCACGGCCCTTGCGCTCAGGCCTGGGCCAACCAGAACTGAATTCATAGAAGATCAAGCAGCCCAAGGAATACAAGTAGCCATGGATGACGCCGAAACTCCGATGTTCATAGGACGAGTCGCCGCCGCTGTCATCTCGGATCCACTTCACCATGAAATGACCGGCCGAGTCCACTGGAGCAGTGAACTCGGAATCGGATACGGGGTAGTCGACGAAAATGGTGCAACACCTATGTCAGCCCGGCAACGATTCGAAAACGCTCCCAGAGCAAATCCTTACTCGGATGAGCCTCTCCAGTTCGCTCCGAGCCTCGCCCATGGCGGCCAAACGAAAGAAGATAGCGAATAGAAACTGGTTCCAAGGAATTGAATCTTCTGGGTTTTTACGCTTCGAAAGTCAGAATGATGGGGCTCATGATGCCTGCATTTATCGCTTCCTTGGCATTCGCAAACATTATCGGCATATCCGATCCCATCAGGTGTCCGAGATTCACAGTTGGTGGGTTCACAGGCGGCGTATTGAAGAACATCTTTGCCATCTCACCATGGTTATGTACTGAAACGAGATTCAGCCCTGCCGAAGCAGCCGCCTGCTCATATATCTCTTGTGTATCTAGAAAACTAAATTCCGGTGTGGAAGACCACGGCATCGGGTATGTGAGAGTACCACTGCCTACTCGCATAACGTCATAGATCAGCACCGTACCACCCGGTCGAGTTACCCGAGCCAGTTCGCTCATCATTAAAGCCTTATCAGCAATATTCATACCTACATGGATCATGGTCGCCGCATCGAAAGAATCATCATCGAAAGGGATACTGGTCGCCGAACCTACGTGAAAGTCTACTTTGTCGGACATGCCGACAAGTTGGGTTAACGCTGCCGCTGCTTCAACGAATTCTGGGGTTAGATCTATTCCCGTCACATGAACACCCTTAGTGCGTGCGAGAAAACGCGCAGGTCCTCCGATGCCACAGCCGAGGTCGATAATCTTCCTGCCCTCTTCGATGTTCAAAAGGTCGGCTACGATTTCACTTCCCTTTCTTCCCCCAATATGAAACTCGTCTGCACCTGCAAAAGAATCCGGAGTCAGAGAGCTTGCATCCGTTCCAGCCTCATCTAAAGCGGCAAGGATACGATCGACTATTCCATCACTCCCATAGTGTGACTCTAAAGTGCCGGACATAAGTAGATCTTAACTTAGACTCAACTTTTCAAACAACGTAAACATTATGGTTTCCGACTACCGGCGAAGAAGAGTTGAATCGTGGAGTAGATTTTTACACTATATTGAAGCTAAGCAATAGTAATACTTTATCTGGAGCCAGATTGTCCGACCTATTTGAATCAGAAGATACGCAGAGCGTTCAAGAGCCTCGTGGTTCCATTCAACAAAGAAATGCAATCATCGGGTTCCTAGTTGCAATAGTTGTCGTTCTTGTCATTATTCTTCTCGTTCAAAGCTGTGACGATGGAACCAAATCAAGCACCTCACAGCAAACAGCAACCGCCCCAGTAGAGGAGGCACCTGCTGAGGAAGCTCCGGTAGAGGAGGCACCTGCTGAGGAAGCTCCGGTAGAGGAGGCACCTGCTGAGGAAG
>JAQWQL010000077.1 GCA_029244605.1 Acidimicrobiales bacterium
CAGCGCAATATCGCATACCTAACCAGACTCCTTTTATATTCACTTGCACAACACGATCAAAGATCTCTTCTTCATAGTCTTCTAATGAAGAGATACTTCCCTCAATTCCTGCGTTATTAAAGAGAGTGTCAATTCGTCCAAATACAGCCATCGTTTCATTGACATAGTTCTTTACATCAGCGTCTTTAGATACATCAGCTTCAATCCCGATTATGCGCTTGGTATCAGCATCAAAAGTTTGCAAAAACGCATCTATATCATTCTGGTGTAAATCCACTAGAGCGATATTTGCTCCTTCAGCATGAAATCGCTTTGCCGCAGCGCGCCCAAGCCCACCAGTCGCTCCCGTAATAACTACAGATTTCCCAGTGAATCTCATTTGCCTCCCCTGTAAACCTGACCTTATCTTAAAGCATCCCTTCGTCAAGTTTGGTAAGTACTTCAGCAGCGCGAACTTTAACATCAGATCGGTCAGCTAATCTACGAAGTCCACCAAATTGTTGCCCCATCCTTGGATTTCCCGATAAACGATTTTCGTTACGGTCTAAGAAATCCCAATAGAGCGTTGTGAATGGGCAAGCGTTGTCTCCGGTTCTTTTCTTTGGATCATAAATGCATCCAGAGCAATAATCACTCATACGATTCACATACGCCCCACCTGACGCATACGGTTTTGTTGCTATTTTCCCACCATCAGCAAAAGTGGCCATCCCTATCACATTTGGGATCATCACCCACTCAGCACCATCGATAAAACGGGACCACATCCAATCTGTCATTTCTTGCGGGTTAATACCAGTTGTCAAACTTAGATTACCGAATAGCATCAACCGTTCAATATGATGCGTATAGGCGTACTCATATAGGTGATCCATTGCGCCCCGTATACAAGACATTTCAGTGGATCCTGGTTCACGAAAAGCAGTAGGTATATCCCTGTTAGCTTCTAAGAAATTTTCTGACCTGTACTCTGGCATCCAAAGCCAGTACAAGCCCCACACATATTCTCGCCACCCGATTACCTGTCGAATAAACCCTTCCACACTATTAATGGGAGCGCCACCGTCTTTATATGCTTGTTCAACTGCACGAACGACTTCCATTGGATGTAACAAGCCAATATTGAGGCTTGAGCTAAGAACTGAATGAGCAAGTTTCCATTCTTTCCCTAACATTGCATCCTCGTATGGGCCAAATGGCTTTAACGCTCCATTGACAAATTCATCTAACCGGATAAGCGCTTGTTCTCGAGTAACTGGCCACACACCTTTGGGGTAAGCACCCCAAAAATCATCAAGGTTTTGGAGAATGTCATTGTCAATGTCGTCATGTTCAAACAACGTTATTGATGGCCATTCCCTTCCGTCGCGTGGTGGGCGTTCGCGATTGTCATGATCGAAATTCCATTTCCCTTCACATGGAGATGATCCATCCATCAAAATGTCTAGGCGTTTTCTTTGCCAACGATAGAAGTCTTCCATTTTGAACTTCGTTTTAGTTGAAGTCCACTCTGCGAAATCTTCATAATGGCAAAGGAATTGGTTATTTCTTACAAGTTCAATGTTTAGATTTTCAAGGACTTTTTTCCCATTCCAGTTCATTGGTTCCATCGCAATAACATGTGAAACATCAAAGTCCTTCTTATGGGCTGTCACTCCTTCACTAAGATTTTTTGCAATTCTGTAATCAACTTCAAAGCCCTCTTCTCGTAACTCCTGTGCGAAATGCTTTAAAGCTGACAACAATAAATGAACCTTTTGCTTATGCCATTGCTTATCTGAAAATTTTGTTGCTAATTCAATGAATAGAATGCGGGTATCGTCCGGTGATTTCTCTGCCAGAGAAGCAATGCCTCTGTTGATCTGGTCACCCATGATAAGAACCGTTAATTTAGGGCTTTGCTGTGTGCTGCTCATATGTATAGTCTGCATTTAAAATAAGCAGTTGAAATACAGAAAAGCATAAATGAGTCGTTAAATCGGTCACAGCTAGACAACTCGAATCTGTAGCTGAGTAGATTTAAATAGTGTTCATTGCCTACATTCATCTAGTATCTACGATTTTTATGGCTGGACTAATCTGGTTCGTCCAGATAGTTCATTACCCTCTTTTCCATAAGGTTTCTGCAGATACTTCCGCTGAATACGCTGACGAACATCAGACTAGAACTGCGTGGGTTGTTGGCTTACCAATGCTGATTGAAGGGATCACCACCGTATGGCTTTTCTTCGACCCAGTAGGAAGCAAAGTCTTGCCTCTCATTGGAGGTCTTATGTTAATGAAGGTTCACCTGTCAACAATTTTTCTTCAAGTTCCCCGCCATGGAGAACTCACCCGGGGATATAACCGTGAGACTGTAACAAAACTTGTCACCTCGAATTGGGTTCGGACAATAGGCTGGTCAGTGCGAGCAGGTATTGCAGTAGCGATCGTAGCGTAGGCAAAAGTGACTATTTCTTTACCTAATGTCGCTGATCAGGAAGTCAAGAACGCGGTGATGGTTCAACACTGGAGTGATCTTGTGTTCATCCATTGGAGATACCCTGCAGAAATTGTTCAAAACCTTCTACCGCAAGGAGTGGAGGTTGAACAGTTTGATGGATCAGCTTGGGTAGGTTTAATCCCATTCCACATGAACGATCTTGGCTTTCCTCTTGTTCACCCATTGCCGTATGTAGGGTCATTTCCTGAAGTTAATGTCAGAACCTATGTGCGGTATGGAGAATACTCAGGTGTATGGTTTTTCTCGTTGGATATAAACAAGATACTACCGACAGTGACGGCAAGAACTGTATACGAAATTCCATATTGCTATGGCAATGTCAGCCATAGTAAAACAGGTAACTTCGTGACAACAAACGTGACCCGAAAATGGCCCATGACATCTGCATCTTCAACGATCGTTATTGAAACTGGTGAGCCTTCGGATGGAGATCTTGAACGGTTTTTGACAGCCCGATGGGGGCTAATAGCAAAATCGAAACGCAATAAATTTCTTTGGGCGCAAGTGCATCATCCACCTTGGCAACTACAAAGTGCGCAACTTCTTCATCTTGATGACACCCTCGTCACCGCAGCCGGTCTACCTGAACCTGAGGGAAACCCCCATGTTATTTACTCTGAGGGAGTTCCAGTTCGCATAGGGTGGCCAAAAAAAATATAACCGGAACCGGAGCTTACCGTTTAAGCGTCAGCTGGGATTGCAACTGTGTAGGTATCTCGACCACTCTTGAGCACAGTGCCTGGCAAATGATCCGTAGGCTCATTATCAACAACTGTAGGGATCCCGTTAACAAATACTCTGTGCATTCCCTCAACATCTGCGTATAAGCGCCCTTCTCCACCTGGAAGATCGTTGAGAAGAATGACTTCACCTGCGTTAATAGTTTCTGGGTTGAAGATGACAATATCTGCAAAGGTTCCTTCTTTGAGAACACCGCGATCACGAAGCCCAAATAATTCAGCAGGAACCTGTGTAATATGATTAATCGTTTCTTCAAGTGAAATAAGCGATTTTCCATGAAGGCAATCATGTAACCAACTCGTCGTGTAGGGAGCACCCGACATACGGTCTAAATGCGCTCCTGCATCTGACCCACCAATCATTACATCTGGATGCCGCCAAGCTTCTGTTCGCATATGCCAACTCGCTGGATCATCATCAGTAGGCCCAGGCCATAGAACAGTTCGCAGGTCATCTTCTAAGACAATATCTAAAAGACAGTAAAAGTCTCTGACGCCTCTCTCAAGAGCGATCTCTCCTACTGATCGACCCTTCAGTCCTTCATTGGCTTCGGAGTAGGTATCGCCAATAACATAAAGATTCCATCCTGTAAGACGGCTAAAAACTCCCGCATCTGGAGATGCAGCTCGTTCTTCCATAAATTTCCGGACTTCAGGGTCACGTAATTTCTCCATCCGCTCCGAAACTGGAAGCCCGAGAATCGGACCCCAATCAGGCATCATATTCAACCCACAATAGGTAAGAAAACTCATATTCATACCGACAAGCACCGGCATAGTGAGTGCAACAACCCGCGCCCCTTTATCCGTGCACGTTTCCAGCGCCTTCAACTGATTCTTGTAATCAGCGGGCCGTGCGGAATCAACAGTCAATACATTCCAATTCAATGGCCTATGCCCGACCAGAGACATATTCGCCATTAATTCAACTTCATCTTCGGTGAAACCATTTAAGCAACCGTCACTAGCCCATTCAAGTGTCGTTCCCTCATGATCAGCGACTACAGAACAGAGAGCGAGAAGTTCTTCTTCAGATGCAACTCGAGACGGCACTGGATCGCCGTTCCCATCACTATGGGTAAAAGCCCTCGTAGTTGAAAACCCAAGACCTCCCTCTTCGATGCATTTTGCTAAAAGGGCTTTCATCTCGTTAATTTGGTCAGGAGTAGCAAGCTCTTTTGTAGCATCAGCTCCCATCACAGCTAGACGGAGAGCACAATGACCAACCATTGTCGCAACATTTAATCCGATATTTCCATCTAGTTTTGATAGATACTCTCCATAACTATTCCAATCCCAGCTAACTCCTGTTTCTAAAGCTTCAAGCGGCATTCCTTCCACTTTCACCATCATCTTGCGTAAATAATCCGCATCTTCTTCATTATTGACAGGAGCTAATGTGAAGCCACAATTTCCCATAACTGCACTAGTAACACCATGTAAATTCGAAGGTGTTCCTCTAGGGTCCCAAAAAAGCTGTGCATCATAGTGAGTGTGGGGATCTACAAACCCTGGCGAGACCACTAACCCACTTGCATCAATGACCTCATTCGCTACTCCACCCAACTCTCCAATAGCAACAATGCGATCACCGGTAATGGCAATATCTGCCTGAAACGCTTCCGCTCCAGTTCCATCAACGATGGTTCCGCCTTTAATGAGATAGTCAAACATCCTAATTATCTTTACGTGTTTCTTATCCGTGAGGCAGAAGCACCGTGCGAGCTTCCGTCCCTATTTTCATAGCATCAAAGGCTGCCTGTATACCTTCTAGACCTGAAGTATTGGAAATCATTTCATCCAACTTTAATTTTCCTCGCATGTATAGGTCAGCCAACATAGGAAAATCTTTTCGAGGTTTAGCCCCGCCCGCACGAATTCCCATCAATTGCTTATTCTGATGCAAGCTTTGAAACCCATACGTAACTGTTGCGGTTAGATCAGGTACCCCTACTGCGCATATATTTCCACCCGGCCGAGTCATAGTAATCGCATCACTTAGTAAGCCTGTATGACCAACAACTTCGAATGCATGATGTGCTCCCAACGGAAGAACTTCCTTAACAGCTGCTACAGCATCAAAATCTTCTCCTTGGGAAACTATGAAATCTGTAGCTCCGAATTCTCTGGCGAGTGATTCTTTCTCCGGAACTCGATCAATAGCTACTATCTGACTAGCTCCGACTAGATTCGCTGCTTGAATAACATTTAACCCAACACCTCCAGCACCAATCACAACAACACTGTCGCCGATCTGTACATTGGCACGATTAAATACAGCGCCAGTACCGGTGATCACGCCGCAACCAATAAGAGAGGCAGAAGCCAGCGGCATTTCTTTCGGAATGGGAATACATTGGTTCTCATTCACAATTGTTTCTTGAACAAACGCACCTATATTTGCAAAATTATAAAGAAGCTGATCGTCTTCTCGGTAAGGCTGGGTAAGTCCTCCCATGCCCCCATTCCTGCAGTTCCCAGGGTGACCATCTTCACATTCCGGGCAATAACCGCAATTACCGAAAGTTGAAAGAATCACATGGTCACCTTTCTGGCAGTATGTGACAGCTGATCCGACCTCAACGACTTTGCCGGCTGCTTCATGACCTGGCACCAATGGTGTAGGCATATAGTATTTTCCGTGGACACAACTTAAATCTGAACCACAAACGCCAGCAGCATGGACTTCCACGCGAACTTGTCTAGGTGACAAATCAGCTACAAGTTCAATATTGTCAGATAACCGGATGCTATCTTCTGTGGTTCCTTCAAGAATAAGTCCTTGCATATAGATCTACTTTCTTTGCGCCTACATACTATTCTCGCGCATCTTTTCGTATTCGCCTATCTGAATCTACACATCGCAAAAAAGGAGCACTTCAACGGATATTTTTTTCAGTTAGATCTCTGTCCTAATGTCACATATCGTTACTGCAGGACTAAGGAGAGAACAATGGGGAAAAATGTTGTTGTTTGGGGAACGGGAAATGTTGGCCGTCCGGCTATCCGTTCCGTCGTAGCAAATAAAGATCTTGACCTAGTTGGCGTGCTAGTGCAAAATCCAGAAAAAATCGGGAAAGACGCCGGCGACCTTGCCGGAATTGAGAACACAGGAATCACAGCTACAGATGATGTTTCAATTACCCTGGACAACGAGATTGATGCGGTTGCTTACACGGTTAATGCTGACTTCCGACCTATGGAATCCCTTGATGAAGTAGAGAACCTTCTTCGAAATGGAAAGAATGTTGTCACTACAAGTTTCTACCCCCTGTACCATCCGCCATCCATGCCCGAAGATTTAGCAGAGCGATTTTTCAGTGCTTGCAATGAGGGAAATACTTCAATTTTCGCATCCGGAATTGACCCAGGGTGGACTTGTGACATCCTCCCATTACTCCTAGCCGGAGTCAGCGCTGACATTACTGAAATCCGCTCAAGAGAACTAATGAACTATGCACTCTATGACCAGCCTGAAGCTGTTCGTAACCTCGTAGGCTTCGGTATGCCAATGGATCAAACTCCGCCCATGGTTCTAGATTTCTCAATGCAGATGGTTTGGGGGCCAGAGATACGGATCTTAGCTGACGGACTTGGAGTTGAACTCGAAGAGATCCGAACACATGTAGAAAAACGTGCTTTAGAAAAAACAGTTACCGTTGAAGGAATGGGGGACTTCGATGAAGGAACTATCGGAGCGCTTCGATTTGAAATTCAAGGCATCGTAAATGGAAAACCTATGTTAGTCATGGAACATGTCACTCGAATCGACGACGATTGCGCACCCGATTGGCCCTATCCATCTTCAGGACAAGGGGTTCATCAAGTTGAAATCACTGGAAAGCCGAATCTTTCCGTTACTGTCCATGGAGAAGAACACGGTGAACGAGGCGCCGCAGGCGGCGGAAATGGAACGGCAGCGAACCGGATTGTTAATGCAATTCCAGCTGTTTGCGCTGCTCCCGCCGGGGTCCTTCACCCTCTCGATGTCACTCCTTTGAATATTGGGGCCCAGTTTAAGAATTCATAGAAAGGATGAATTAATGGCAAGTCCTCATGAAATGTTCAGTGATCTTACTGAGAAGGTAATTACTATCACCGGAGGAAGTCGAGGCTTAGGGAAGGAAATGGCTCTCGCCTTTTCTCGTCTCGGAGCCCATGTCGTTATTGCGAGCAGAAAGAAAGAGAACTGCGAAGAGTTGGCTGCACATATAACGAAAACAACAGGGCAAGAAGCGCTCCCCGTTGAATGCCATGTCGGAGAATGGGATCACTGTGATGCATTATTCGAAAAAGTTCAAGGCCATTTCGGAAAATGTGATGTTCTTATAAACAATGCAGGAATGTCTCCATTGTATAAGTCCCTATCAGATGTCTCTGAGGAGTTGTTCGATAAGGTCCTCAATGTCAACCTTCGCGGTCCATTCCGGCTTTCTGCTCGATTCGGGGAACAAATGGTCAAGGACGGCAGTGGTTCCATTATTAACATCAGCTCAGTTGCAGCTGCTCAAGCCAGCCCGCACGAAATTCCATATGGTGCAGCAAAAGCCGGCTTACAGTCTTTAACACAATCATTTTCTCGAGCATATGCCCCCCACGTTCGAGTTAATTGCATTATGCCAGGTCCATTTCTTACAGATATCAGTGATGCATGGTCTGAAGACACCCATAAATCTCTAGAGGCATTGCCGTTAGGAAGAGGGGGCCATCCAAGTGAAATAGTGGGGGCAGCCCTCTATTTTGCTAGTGACGCAAGTTCTTTTACTACTGGGGCTGTTCTCAAAATAGATGGAGGGTTAATCGCTTCGCCTTCATAGCTAAAGTGTTTTTGGTCTATTCACAAAACGCTTTGCTTCTGGTGAGAAGAACCATCCGCCGCCAGCATGGCTTCCGCCGTCAACAGGAATGTTGTGCCCAGTTACGAAAGCTGATAAATCGCTTGCAAGGAAAAGGGCAACTCTTGCCTGATCTTCAGGCCAGCCAAGCCTACCCACCGGTGCCCATGCTTCCCATAGGTGATCAACATCCTCATACCCTGAAATGTAATCAACCTGTGATGTTTGGGTTAGGTCAACTCCCATCCCATTTACACGAATACCCTTTCTTCCAAATTCAGCGGCGAGACAGGTAGAGAAATGGGCTACAGCTGCTTTCATCGCACCATATATCGGATCACCTGGGTAGCCCCGCATTCCTTCTACAGAATGGATATTGATAATAGCTCCACCACCGTTATCAACCATAGATTGCAAAAAAGCGTGCGTTACCAAAAAGACGTGGTGCAAATTAATGTCATACATCTCTTTCCATGAGTCAGGAGAAGAGTCAAGGAACCTTACTAAAGGACGATAATCTCCGACATTATTTACAAGAACATCA
>JAQWQL010000095.1 GCA_029244605.1 Acidimicrobiales bacterium
GATCTACCTGATCTGCAGACCATATCCCCTGTGCAATAAAGACTTCTGAAAATACTTCTGCCCCAAATACGCTAATCGTAATATCTCTCTCTCCTAAGTCTGCAATGGACTCAACATCTGGGTAAGTATCCGGATCCCACATGATCATTTGAGGATTTTTTTCAAGTGGCGCAACGACAGATAAAAGGGGAGCACTGTCGAACCGAGTAATTTGCCCCTCGGTGTTGGCATAGCCCAAGGTAATACTTCCGTCGGTATACATGTGACTGGCTACCGGTGTGAATCCGATGGCTGGCCCGCCAGTTCTTACCTCTAGTCCAATGCCAGTATCAACTTCTCCATCGTGTAAAGTTCCGGCAACTGAACGATTTTCATTATCTATGTAATAGGTTCCATCTCCAAAAAGTTCGTAAGTCGCCCCGTACTCCGACTCAGGAAACCAATCCGTCTGAATAATAATTGGATCCGGACAGGAATCTAAGCCTTCTGATACTGCAGAATTGTCCTGCTCGACTTCAGAAACTCCGCCTTCTGTTGGCTCATAAATGTATACCGATACTTGGGCATCTCCTCCACAGGCGGTTAGGCAGAAAAGGGAGATAGCCAGCATCGCGAAAAATATTGGTCTAACAAATTTAAGTACGTACATTTTTGTCCAGTAGAAGTTCGCTACGGAATAGTATCTCGCTTTCCTTGATGGGGTAGCAAGCCAACAACATTAAGATTAGGAAAAGAGTGCCCGGAAGGGCAAATGATAGGTTACTAAGAAATTAAGCCCGCCCGATCTGACCATTTACTAATTGCTCTGTTCTGGATCCAAGTGAACAGAAGAAAGACCGCTACTCCGAGGGCAGAAGAAAGTATTACTGCAGCTAAGAGTTTTTCCCCTTGGAGTTCGCTGGAAAACCTTTTGATTAATTGTCCAAGGCCAACTTCTCCTTTACCAAAGAAGAAGTCACCAACTATTGCACCAATGACAGAAAGTCCAGCAGATATGCGAAGACCCGCAAAGATGGCAGGAAGGGCTGCAGGAACCATAAGTTTTCTGAGCCTCGTCAACCTACTTGCATTGTGCAGGGTGAATAGGGCATGCATGTCCTTTTCAGCTGACTGCAATCCAAAAAGTGTGTTAACAATAATTGGGAAGAGCGAGATGAGGATGCATACTACGACCCTTGACGTCTGGCCAGAACCCCACCAGAACATGATAAGGGGAACAACGGCTAAAATCGGGATCGCCTGCAGCGTAACTAGATATGGGAAGAGAGCTTTTTCGAATACTGCCGCCTGACTCATTAATACTGCAAGAAGAAAGCCGATTAAGATTGCGAAAGAAAGCCCTATGCCTGCAACTTTTGTGGAAGACCATAAGGATTGGAGCATTTCGGCCATTCCGTCGCGACCACTCCATTCTAGGAAGCCGTTAGTGAGGACTCTATGAGGAGGTTCGAGTAAGAATCTCCTCTTCTCGTCAAGGATCCCGTAGGAGACTCCATACCAACCGCCGAGAATTAATGATCCGAAGATTAAAGGAGGAAAGGTATTGGAAAGAATTGACCAGAGGCGTCGTATGCCTCGCTTAGTATTTAAAGAGTTTATGCTCTCTTTTCCGTTGGCTTGGCTACCGTCTTTAACCATGACGTGTTCCTCGAAGCGCGTTGGAGACGTCTCCACAGATTTTAGCAAAACTAGGTTCGAACCTCTGGCGAGGAAGTCGAGGGTAATCAAATGGGATATCAAACTCTGCAATTATTGTCCCAGGCCGGTCAGACATTACATAAACTTTTGTTGATAAGAAGACCGCTTCAGGGATGGAATGGGTAATAAAGAGGCCAGAAAATCCCTCCTTTTGAAATAACAGCTGGGTTTCGTCATTTAGCTTTTCACGAGTGATTTCATCAAGTGAACCGAAAGGTTCATCAAATAAAAACACTTGAGGGTACAAGGTAAGGGTTCTTGCAAGAGAAGTTCGCATTTTCATCCCGCCGGAAAGTGTTTTCGGAAAGTGTTTTTCAAAACCTGTTAACCCTACAAGGTCGATTGCGGCCAGTGCCCTCTCTCGTCTTGCTGCTTTGGGTATCTGGTGTAGTTCGCAGAGAAGTTCAATATTTCTTAAAACAGTTCTCCAAGGAAGGAGAGTAGGGTCTTGAAAAATATAACCCAGACTAGTGTCTGATATGTCCACTGACCCAGAGGTAGGTTTTAGTAGTCCGGAGGCGATATTTAGTAGGGTCGATTTTCCACAACCAGACGGGCCTACCACCGATACGAATTCATCAGATCCAACAGAGAATGAAACATCGCGTAGAGCTTGCGTGCCATCTGGGAAAACCATGCCGACTTCATCAAATGACACGCTCAAGGAAGAAGTATCTGGCATCATAAAGTGCCTCTCTGGTATTTATCTCCTGAGATACTTTACATGCATAGACCAGTAGTAGCATCATTACGTTAATAAATGAAGAAAACAGTAAACGAGCTTTAAAGGGTGAATAGCGGCATGGAACGTTTCAAAGATAAAGTTGTTTTTCTTACTGGTGCAGCGACTGGAATCGGAGAGGCAACAGCGAAAAGAATGGCTGCCGAGGGCGCATCGCTCTATATTGTGGATGTCGCACAAACTGAATTAGAAAGCACAGCACAGGCATGCCGAAAGCTTGGAGCGGACGTCGCGTCACAGACGTGCGATGTATCGAACGAAACTGAGGTCGCCCGTTCAGTAGAAGAGATGCTGGACCGTTTCGGGAAAGTCAATGTGGTCGGAAATGTCGCAGGTATCCAATTATGGCACCACACTTGTGATCATCCGACGAGTGATTTTGAGAGGACTTTAGCTGTAAACCTTACCGGAACCTTTCTTGTTTGCAGAGAGTTAATTCCACATCTCCTCCAAACAGGAGGTTCGATAGTGAATGTCTCATCGACGACTGCCCTTGCAGGTATACCGTATTCGGTAGCCTATGCAGCAAGTAAAGCGGGAGTACTTGCGCTAACGAAATCCCTGGCAGTCGAATATGCGAAGCAAGGCTTGCAAGTCAATTGTGTTAATCCTGGAGGAATCAAGACGGCTATGACGAAAATGCCTCCAGTTGATGATATTGATATGGATTTACTTCTCCGGCAGAACCCCCTTACTCCATTTGTTGAGCCAGAATCGGTCGCTTCCCTTATTGCCTTCCTCGCTTCAGATGAAGGTCGTCATATTAATGGTGAGCACGTGAGAATTGATGGGGCTGCTTTAGCCTGAGCCGGTTTGATGAATATTTTGAATTGAGTTTTCATGACCCAGTTAATACAACTTTCTGAGATCGCTAGTTTCTTCGGGTTCGACATACCAAAAAGCAAAAACCATGTAGCAATAGTTGGCGGAGGGGGAAAGACCACTATTCTTCACGCTCTTGGAAACCAACTCCATGGGAAGACCGTTCTAACCTGTACAACCAAGATGGGATTCGACCAACACGGATCTCACCCGATCTATTTTGATCCCGACGATGACGCTATTCGGAGTATTACAAGCGGCAACCCAATTATGGTTTGGAAGGAGATTCAAGGTGAAAAGGCCATTGGCGTAAACCCTTCTGCGTGTGATCGCTGGTTTGGGATGGCTGATAATGTGATTATCGAAGCTGATGGGTCACGTAAGCTTCCATTCAAAGCTCCCGCTGAGTTCGAACCTGTTATCCCATCTTCGGCAACGGCAGTTATTTCTACAATCGGAGCGGATGCACTTGATCAGGTAATAAATAACTCCTGTCACCGGCCCCAGCGTGTAGCTGATTTAGCGGAGTGCAATCCTGATCAACGCCTAACCCCTGAAAGGGCAGCTAGGGTTCTTTTGCATCCTCAAGGGCAAAGAAAAGCTAAGCCACCGCATGCCAAGTTTTGTATTGCAATCGCAAAGGTCAATGATGGAAACGGAGGAAAGGCTGAAGTCCTTTTGGATCTAATAGATTCTCTTGAGAAAGAGATTAGAGTAGCCGCTATTGCCTCTACGGAACCTCATTGATCTACATGATTTCGAGGCAAAGTTAACTGTTCAGCTACTTATCGTAGGACATCTGGAATTTTTCTTCGAAGGAATTGGCCATGTCCTTCATTTCCTACAAATGTCCGGTCTTTGATGACGTATTGGCCACGACTTAATACGCTAACTGCTTGGCCGGTGACAGCGACACCTTCCCATGCAGAGTGATCGACAGCCATATGGTGTGTTTCCGCGCCTAGTACGTGCTCCTTGTTCGGATCATAAATTACGACATCAGCATCAGCGCCAGGTGCTATAGCGCCTTTCTTGCCTTGTAAGCCGAAAAGGCGAGCTGGGGTAGTTGAACATATCTCTACCCAGCGTTGGAGAGTTATTTCGCCTTGAAGGACCCCTTGAAATAATAAGTCCATTCGATGTTCAATGACGCCCAGCCCATTTGGGGTTTGTCGGAAATCTTCGGCCCCTAGCATTTTTTCCGCATCGCAAAATGGGCAGTGGTCAGTGGCAACTACAGACAAATCATCGGTTCGTAACCCTTTCCACAAGTTATCTTGGTGTCCGTCCGAGAATTCTCTAAGAGGAGGTGAGCAGATATGGCGAACTCCATCTATCCCCGGCTGGTCAAGATGCTCCTCAAGGCTCAGATACAGGTATTGTGGGCAAGTTTCAGCAAAAACATTTCTTCCGTCATCGCGAGCTCGTGCAACTTCAGCGAGTGCGTTAGAAGAAGAAAGATGGACAATGTAGAGAGGGGATCCCGCAACTACTGCGAGTTGGATGGCCCGATGTGCGGCTTCACTTTCGAGTTCAGGAGGCCTGGTTCGACCATGCCAAATAGAACCGGTCTTTCCCCGTTCTATAGCTTGGTCGCGTAGGACATCAATCGCTATACCATTTTCGGCATGCATCATGATCATTGCTCCTGTTTCGGAAGCTAATTGCATTACCTGCAATATTTGTCCATCGTCTGAATACCACGCGTCGGGGTAAGCCATAAATAGCTTGTAGCTACTTATTCCTTCGTCGAGTGTTTTCGGCAGGTCAATGAGGGACTGTTGGTTGACGTCACCGACAGAAAGGTGCAGTCCGTAGTCAATTGCGCATTGTCCAGATGCTTCTTCTAGCCGACTTTCAATAGCGTGCGGTATAGCAGTTCCCTTTATCTGTCCAGCAAAGTCGATAACGGTAGTAGTTCCTCCCCAGGCGGCTGCAGCTGTTCCAGAAGCAAAACTGTCGCTGGAAGTCGTTTCAGGGGTCATAGGCAGCTGCAAATGAACATGAGCATCAACCCCGCCAGGTATAACGTACATTCCAGAGGCATCGATAACTTCAGTATCGCTGTGATGCGCTGATTTTGATATTTCGCTATCGGGTGCGACGACAGCTGCAATACTTTCACCTTCAATTAGTACATCTGCCTCGCCGGTATAGTTTGCATTGATAACAATGCCGCCGGTGATTAATTTGGCCCCCATCATGTATCTCCTAATTCCATAAGCGTTTCGACCGTTCTGCAAGTTTCTGATGCGCGGTTCGCACATTTACCCCGAGCAATTCTCCATCTTTAACTCGTTGTTCTCCGGCGACATATACATGTTTCGCCCGCCTGTCAGATCCTAGAATAAGGCCGGTTATAGGGTCGGCAATTCCTCCAAGGTCGTTACCAGGCCATACAACTAGATCTGCTGGATTTCCTATATTGATTGCTCCGAGATTTTCTCTTCCTAGACATTTGGCTCCGCCTACGGTAGCCATGTCGAGGACGTCTTTAGGCATTAACGCATCAGCTCGTTCTTCACGAATCCGGGCTGTGTAGAGTGCTTGACGCATCTCACCAAATAGTCCACCTACTTCATTACTTGCAGCTCCATCAACTCCTAACCCAACAGGAACATGGTTCTCGCTAAAATCTACTACCGGGCATAAGCCAGCTGCAATACGCGCATTTGAGGAAGGGCAATGGGCAATTCCTGTTCCTGCCTCGCCTAGTAGAGAGATCTCGTCAGTGGTTAGATGGATTCCATGGGCTAGCCATACGTCGTCGCCAGCCCAACCCCAGTCAACTAACTGCATCACAGGTCGTTTTCCAAAACGTTCTAGGCAATGTTCTTGTTCATCTATTGTTTCGCACAAGTGCGTATGCATACGAAGTCCGTATTTTCGTGCAAGTTCCGCAGACTCGATCATTAGTTCGGTTGAAACGGAAAATGGGCTGCATGGAGCAACTACGACATGGACCATATTTCCGTCGTGGTGTTCCTCTATCACCCTTTGAGTTGAGGAAAGAATAGCGTCACGATCTTCAACGAGATTGTCTGGAGGTAATCCACCGGCTGACTCCCCGAGGTCCATTGAGCCACGGCTAAGAAAGAGTCGAATCCCCACTGCCTTAGCTGCATCTACAATCGCGTCAAAAACAGAGTCATCGTTATTGGGGACAATGTAATGATGGTCTGACGCAGTAGTGCACCCTGTTAAGGCGAGTTCACTTAACCCCACTAGAGCTGCTGCATGAACATCTTCGACGCTCATCCGCCCCCAGATCGGGTAGAGGGTCGTAAGCCATTGAAATAGGTCACAACCAGTAGCGAGACCGCGGGTCATCCATTGGTACAGATGATGATGGGTATTTATCAACCCAGGGGTCACAATATCCCCTCCGACATCGACTATGAGATCATCCGGTTTGGAAGCAATTACCCCTATTTCGGTGATAAGACCATCCTCGAATGCTATATCGCCAGGATAACGAGCACCCTTGAGAACTATTCGCGCCATATATTAACGCTACCGCAAATGAGTAGGTTTCTTGGGTTATCTTCTTCCTGCATCACAAAAGAGTGTTTCTTTATGTGTTGGAGACTA
>JAQWQL010000104.1 GCA_029244605.1 Acidimicrobiales bacterium
AATGGTCGACTTTTGGGTTTCAGAATGGAACTGGGCAAAGATATCAGATGAAATCAACCAATGGGACAATTACTTGGTCGAGATAGATGGGATACCTATCCATTATCTTCATGCACCCGGGCGAGGACCTAATCCAAAACCCATCGTCTTAACTCATGGTTGGCCATGGACGTTTTGGGACTTCAAGGATGTTATAGGACCATTGAGTGACCCAGAAAAATATGGTGGGAACCCAGAAGATAGTTTTGATGTCTATGTCCCATCGCTTCCCGGTTTTACTTTTTCGACTCCACTAACCCATTCTGATGTTGATGTGCGTCGTGTTGCAGAACTTTGGAATACCCTAATGACCGATGTTCTCGGGCATGATCGATTTTGCGCCCATGGAGGAGATTGGGGGGCTCTGGTTACAGCGCATTTATCTCATGAATACGCAAATTCATTGATTGGGGCTCATCTCAGCCTCAGTTTAATCCCGGGTGTTGACCGTCGGGCGCTTCCCGAGGATGCTTGGGAAGAAGATGAAGCTTGGAAACTAAAGCGAAGCGCTGAAGCGGAGAGCACTATCCGTTCACATGTTACAGCACACCTTTTAGACCCTCAGACTCTTGCATACGGCCTGACAGATTCTCCTATAGCTACTGCTGCGTGGATATGGGAACGAAGAAGGAATTGGAGCGATAATTCAGGGAACGTTGAGGATTCTTTCACTAGAGAGCATTTATGCACTACAGCTGCGCTTTATTGGTGCACTGGCGCAATTGGGTCATCGTTGCGGATTTACCATGAGCATTTTAAAAAGCCATGGCCTTTGGCGCATGACCGGATGCCGCTGTTAGAAGCGCCAACAGCTTTTGCTATTTTCCCTAAAGACGTTGTTCACTTGCCCCGAAAAGTCCTAGAAGAGTATTGTGATTTGCAGCGATACACGGTTATGCCAAGAGGCGGGCATTTTGCAGCAGCAGAGGAACCTGACCTTGTAGTTGAAGACTTGCAGGAATTCTTTCGAGGTCTAGATTAGATGCTTTCAAGCGTTGATGCTGAAGCTTGCAAAAGTCCATCAATACGTAATTTGAACCCTCGGAGCTCATCGCCGATATCCTTGTCTCCCATGGCGCCGGCTGTGAATCGTACTCGTACGCCTTCGATGATCGCTGCTAGGCGCCAAAACTGGAAAGCAACATAATAGGAAAGACTGGAAAGGTCTTTCCCGCTTGCCTTGGCGTATCTTTCTGTCACTTCATCGATGGTGAGGTACCCATCCGCTAGCGTTGGTGGGTCATTCATGACGCTAGTATCGTTTCCACTTTTCCCCCACCACATGAGCATTCCACCCAGATCAGCTAGCACATCACCTAAGGTGCAAAGCTCCCAGTCAAGAACAGCGGCGATTTTATTATCGGCCCCGATCATGCAGTTGTCTAAACGATAGTCGCCGTGTGTGATCCCTGAACCAATCTGTTGAGGTTTTCTTGTTTCTAGTTTTGAGTGTAAGTCGTTGAATAAAGGGAGGTCTCTATCCGATCCTTCATCTACTTGTCGTTTCCACCTGCGGAGTTGTCGCCCAACATAATCCTCTTTTTTTCCTAAGTCTCCTAGGCCAACTTTGTCTGGGTCAACAGCATGAAGTTCAGCTAAAACATCTACGAGTGATTCACTTTGGATCCTTCGTTGCGCAGGTGTGAAAGCCTTGCTGTCTTCTATGTCTTTGACAATATGTCCATCAACAAAACTCATGACGAAAAATGGGGCTCCTGTAACTGAATCGTCATTGCACATTCCGATAACACTAGGAACTGGAACATGGCTTTTTTGCAATGCTGAAATAATTCGGTGTTCGCGACTCATGTCATGTGCTGAGGCTAGAACATGTCCAGTTGGTGGGCGCCGTAATACCCATTTGTCTTCTTTCTCATCAGATACTACGTAAGTGAGGTTTGACCTTCCATGAGTTACAAGGTCAAACCGTAGGTGGCCTTCTATGGAAGTACGTTCCTGGAGCCAATTTGTAACATTCTCTCGATCGATTCCAGCTGGTTCTCCATTCGTCATGGCTGAAGCGTAGATCGGAAATACTGTTAAACACAATTCGGGTATGTGTATCTTTAGGAACTGTTCTGGCCAGTCCATTATCGCTAACTTCTTACTTGTGAACTCAAAATCAGCCGTTCCGCCTGTATTCTAGTTCAGTGCCCAGACCTCAATTTCCACCGCCTCCTATTCTGGACTCGGGGTGGTATGCAGACCCAACAGGTCGTTATGAAGCTCGGTATTGGGATGGGCTGAAATGGACGGGGCATGTTTCCCATTATGGTGCAACAGGTACTGATCCGATACTCCGAGCTAGGTTTGATCGGCTTTGGATTCGGATGCTCGTCAAGCTGATCCTATGGGTTCTAGTCCTGGGGCTTCTATTCATGGTAATTAAAATGTATTGGCCTGATGGAGGGGGGAGCGATACAAATGAAAATAAGATGAGTGAATCAATAGGTTTATCATCTGAAGATGGGATCTTGGTTGCGACTGGAATAAGAATGAATAAGGGGGGTGTTAGATGAGGTCAAATAGAGTGAGGGTTCTACTAATTTTTTCTTTCGGAGTACTGGCAGCCATTACGGGTCTTCTTGCCTGGCAAAATTATGAAGAAACTGCAGCTTCTGATGCATCATTCCTCGATAGACAATCTTCTGAAGGTGAAAGTGTTGACCCAATTCCGCTTGTTCCAGTAGAGGAGGAGAATTTTGCTCAGAATGCCCCAGTCGTTGTCAACATTTTTTATACTCCTGAAAGCGTCGTATTAGGTGGGACAGTTAACTCGGAGCCATTAGCAGAAGCTCTTCTTCTCGCTTCGAAACAATTAGTTCCAGAAGCAGATATTGTGGACGACTTTGTATTGCTTCCCGGAGCAGAAATTGCCGTGGTTCAGCTAGTAATTTCTGGAGAGGTTATTGACGAAGAAGAACGGTCAAGGGTACTTACCAAATACCTAAGTTTGGGGGTAAACATTGAAGACCAATTAATCATTCGAGGTTCAGATCGGACCGTTCTAGAAGTAATTAGAGACACTCCAGAATTGAGTCAGGTGTTTGATTTCTTTGAAGCCGCTGGAGCTTTAGAAGATTTCTTACCTCAAGGGCAAAAATTTACAATCTTCGCCCCTTCGAACAGTGCTGTTGAAGCCCTAGATATTGCCGCTTTGCAGGAATTCGCTGAGTTAGTTCAATTGAATGAGATCCTGCAGTTTCATGTCGTAGCGAATGTATTTGATTTTGAAGATTTAGGAGAGGGGATGAGATTAGAAACTCTTCAAGGGGAAGCTCTTTCCGTTGCTAAGTCCGAAGATGGCTTTACTAGTGTTTCCGGCGGAACCGTTATCGATAGTGATATCGAAGGAATTGATGGCGTTATTCATATCATCGACACAGTTTTGATCCCAGGGACAATCCAAACTGAAATTGAATTAAATCAAATTGTTTTTTTCGACCCGATCCTTTTTGCGGTAGGGAGTCCATACCTAGCTGATAGTTCCAAACCTATCCTTGAAGAGATAGCGGCAATTCTTATAAACAACCCCAACGGCAACTTAGAAATACAAGGTCATACGGATACAGACGGGGGAGAGGAAGTGAATCTTACTTTGAGTCAGGATCGGGCTGATACCGTCAAGGAGTTCCTTGTTTCTCAAGGGGTTGAACCCGAAAGAATGTTGGCTGTTGGGTATGGAGAGACCAGATTGAAAATTGATCCAGAGGAAACAGCAGAGGACAGGGAGAGGAATCGAAGGATTGAATTTCGAGTTAGTAGATAAGGTCTCTGACTAGCTTTATAGGGGACATTCCAATCCTATTCCACCGAGGCCACAGTACCCATTAGGGTTTTTCCCTAAGTATTGTTGATGGTAGTCCTCGGCATAATAAAAATCTGAAAGCTTGGTTATTTCGGTTGTGATTTCTCCGAGTCCAGCGTTCGTGAGTTCTCTTTGGTACTTTTCCTGCGAGGCAGTTGCTTGATCGAATTGCTTTTCGTCATACCAGTAGATTCCACTCCGGTATTGTGTTCCTATGTCATTCCCTTGCCGCATTCCTTGGGTCGGGTTATGGCTTTCCCAGAAAAATTTTAAAAGCTCAGGGTATGAGATGGTTAGTGGGTCGAAAACAATAAGGACAACCTCGTTATGTCCGGTTTGTCCGGAACAGACCTCTTGGTAAGTTGGATTTGGTGTATAGCCACCGGCGTAGCCGACTGCCGTCGCAGTCACTCCGTTTAGCTGCCAGAAGACTCGTTCGGCTCCCCAGAAGCAGCCGAGCCCGAAAACAGCCTGCCCTGTGTCTTCTGAGAATGGAGGCGCTATTGAAGTACCGAGCACGTAGTGACGGTCAGGGTTCATGATTGGTGTTTCACGCCCAGGTGGAGAAAATCTTTCTTCTGGTAACTGAAGGTCGAAAGGGTTACTTGGAGTCATCGTGAATCATGTGCAAGTCATCAAGCCATTATCCAAAACGACCCTATCTGATGCCAAAGTTCGGAACTTTGCTTGTTTGCCATCAATCCAAATATGTATTTCTAATTCTTCTCCAGGCATAACAGGAGAGCTAAAGCGACCTTCCATTGAATGGAAACTATCAGGGTCGCTATCGCATACAGCATGGAGTAGAGCCCTTCCGGTAAAACCATAGGTGCATAATCCATGAAGAATAGGTTTTGGGAACCCTCCAAGAGCAGCAAATGATGGGTCGGAGTGCAGGGGGTTTCTGTCCCCGTTCAGTCTATATAGAAGAGCTTGGTCGGCGCGGGTACCGTATTTGACAACATGATCGGCATCTCGGTCGGGAAATTCAAACTTTTCGCTCGGCCCTCGGTCACCGCCCCATCCTCCTTCACCTCGGAAGAAAAGTTTACTTATGTTTGTAAACATTTTTTCGCCGTTACTGCTATCAACCGCAGTTGTTTCGAGAATAACTAATGCTGCTTTTTCCTTGTCGTAAATATTTGAGATCTTGCTAGTAGAAATAACTGTTGCACTAGTGGGTAAGGGCGTATGGAGAATTACTTCTTGCTCACCATGCACCATTTTTGAATAGTTAACTTCTCCGAGGTTACTTAGAGGTCCGCCTTTCCCAGTTGAGCCAAGTACAACGCACATCGTAGGGAGAACTTTTTGTGATATTTCGTTAGTGTTCTCAGTTGTGAATTCAAGCTCGAACCCGGTAGGGTCGCTAGCGCCTGCCCCGACTCCAAGACTGTAGAGAAGGCAATCTTTCGAATCCCAAGAACTCTCGTAAGGTTCACTTTCTATTCCGATAGCGTCAAGGTTTATAGCCATAATTGCTCCTCAATGTTGCCCCTATCATACTTTGTGTCACTAGTTTTTTTCTTTAGAAAACTATATTTTCAATCAGGTTGGTCTTTCCTGAAGGCTAATTGCCAAATTGAATGAGTTTGGCCTTTAAAGAGGATCCAATCAGCTCGATGCTTTAGGGGGATAATATTGTCCTTTAGGTTGGGGAAGTTAATCAAATCCCAAATCATTTCCGCCTCTTTCGTGAGGTCCTCTTCGCTGTAGTCCGCGTACCTATTAAAGAAAGAATCTGCATTCATTTTTGCTTCAGAACATAGGCCTAAGAAACGTGTTACGTACCACTCTTTCATGTCTTTCGATTCTGCTTCTAGGAACAAGCACAAATCAATGAAATCCCTGATTACTGGCGAGTCGTTATTAGGCGACTCGGGGTCATTTTGGAGTAGGTTAAGTCCTTCGAGTATAAGGACGTCAGGGGTGTCAATGATCTTCTTTGTGTCGGTTACATCGTAGGTTGTATGAGAATATGTTGGCGCTAGCTGCTTACCGGTTGAGTACTTGACGGAGGACAGGAAGGTAACTATTGCTGGATAATCAAAACTTTCAGGGAAGCCCTTCCGATGCATGATTCCCGATTCTAGAAGTCTTTGATTTGGGTAAAGGAAGCCATCGGTTGAAATCACCTCAACAGCCAACTCAGCTTTTTGGGTTAAAAGCAACTTTCCAAGAGTGGCGGCAATGGAGGACTTCCCTACCGACACCCCCCCAGTCACTCCTAGAATAAATGGCTTTGTGCCCGTGGAATCACCTATTGATGATGTTGTTTCAAGATGATCAGATATTCGTTTTAAGATTTTTTGCGCCAAGGGTACGTATATCTGCTTTATTTCATCGGCTGGGATTGAAAGGTCGTCTATCACGGCATTATCTATATCTAGGCCATTAGATGTACCTTCGGCCCAACTCTCTCTCGTTATTAATTCAAAATCTTTGCCTAAATCGCTCACATCAATAGTTTGGCGGGTTTTTTCTCTATTTGGAAACTTCGAACAACTTTCCTTCCTTGTCTTACTGCATAAATTCAGTAGGTTCATATAGCTGGTCGACTTTTCTTCCCGATTGCGACAGACTATGAAGATGAAAGCAGTTCGAGTAAACGATGGTGTTGTAACTATTGAAAATGTTCCAGAGCCAGATGGGCAAGGGGTAACTGTTGACATCAGTTCTGTAGGGATATGCGGATCCGATTTACATTTGATTGATGCTGGGATGATGTCTGTAACCCCAGGTCATGAGATAGCAGGAATTACAAAGGATGGTAGAGAAGTAGCAATTGAACCAATGTTGTCTTGTGGTGTATGTAGCTATTGTTTAGATGGTGAGGAACCCTACTGTAAGGATTCTCTTCCTAATACATTCGGCATCGGGATTGACGGGGGAATGGCTGAGAGAATTATTGTCCCTGAGCGGTTTCTTATCCCATTGGACCCCCGAATACGCGTAGAAGATGCCTTTCTAGTTGAACCTTTAGCTGTAGCCGTTAGAAGCTTCGGAAGAGTCGGGGTCAACGAAGGAGACCGAGTATGCGTTATTGGAGCGGGAACCATCGGGCTCTGCTGTGTTGCAGTTGCGAGGTATATGGGGGGCATTGTTGAACTCGAATCCCGCCATTCACATCAACTTGAGGCCGGAAGTAGGATTGGAGCCATCGAGTCTACTGACCAGCCCGCACAGGTCGTTATTGAAGCTGCAGGAACTAGCAGCGCCCTTTCACAGGCAATAGAAAAATGTGAGAAGGGCGGTATCGTCGGCATTCCTTCTACGTATTGGGCCCCAGTTGAAATCCCTGCCTTAACGATGGGGATGAAGGAGGTCTCTCTTGTCCCCTCTATCACTTATGGGCACACAACTGGGCAGAGAGACTTCGATTTAGCCATGTCAGTGCTTGCAGAATTTCCCGAACTTGGACGTGCAATAATTACAAACCGCTTTCCGCTAGATGGTGCAACGGAAGCATTTGAAACAGCTCGGGATAGATCTATGGGTGTGATCAAGGTTGCAATAGATGTACAATCTTGACGATAAATATAGCTATCAGTTTTAGCGATATACCTATCGTAAGTATTCATCGTCGAGATAGTGACAAATCTGTTCCTAGCTCATAAATTACGAAGTAGGCAACTCTTTGGAGAAAGTTTAATGACAGCTATTGACATTCAGTCTCCCCCCTCAATTCGTCCGTGGTGGATGGAGAATGCTGGATGTCTTGGCAAATCCCGACTTTTTTTCCCGCCCCCCGGAGAGAGGCCAGCAGCGAGAGAACGTCGGGAAACGCGTGCTCGTAAGATCTGTCTTGAGTGTCATGTCCTACATCAATGTCAAGACTATGCACGAAACCAGAGGGAACTAGGATTCTGGGGTGGAGAGTCCGAAATAGAACGAGCTGAGGCTGGTTATGCTCCCACTACCCCAGTAATTGGATTGCGTCGCCATAGGACTGCAACAACCAGTTAAGACGAACTAGACTTTCCACAATGTGCGCGAAGTGTTTCTTCAGGGCTATTTGGATATGTGAATGAATCCAAAGCCATTGACGATCCCGTCCACTGATGATGTCCAAGTAACTGTTCATGATTACGGTGGTGACGGTCCTCCGATCATTTTCTGTCATGCCACAGGCTTTCATGGAAGGTACTGGGACCATGTATGTTTTCCGCTACGGGAGGATTTTCGTTGTCTCTCTTTAGATTTCCGAGGCCACGGAGACACGGTAACCCCCAAAGGTACTTCTATGAGGTGGCATGGGATGGCTGAGGATCTCCTTTCCGTATTAGATTATTTCCAATTTGATGAAGTTTTCGGAGTCGGCCACAGCATGGGAGGAACTAGCCTTCTGTTAGCTGAAGCTCGGCGAAAGCAAGTGTTTAAATCCCTGTGGTTGTTTGAGCCGATTGTCATTCCTACCGGACCTCTTACTGAGAAATTATCTAGAGGGAATGACCTTGCAAGATCAGCTAGAAAACGAAGAGAGCGATTTCCATCGCGTGAAGATGCATTCCAAAGGTATGCCTCTCGGCCACCTTTCTCAGGTGCCGATCCAGGTGCATTAAGGTCATATGTCGATTATGGATTTGCTGATCATGAGACAGGTGAAGTGGTTCTTAAGTGCCGTGGAGAAATCGAGGCACAAGTCTTTGAAAATTCTGCAACAGGGCTTTTCGATCTTCTTCCAGAAGTTGAGATACTCTCGAAAATAGCTGGGAGTACCGACCAGCAAGGGCCAGCACTTCTAGCACCTGATATCGCAGAAGCATTACCGAATGGAACATTTGAAAGATTTACCGAGATGACACACTTTGCTCCGATGGAAAACCCTGAAAGAATAGCGGAGTCAATAGGTAGATTCTTCAATTAATGCTTCTTTAGCGTTCTATCCGATATTGTCGATGGTGTGGATGCAAGAAACTGGTTAGGACTAGAGCCTTCTCATAACCCTCATAGATGGCACCTCCACGTGTCTCGAGGAATATCTACAGGTCACAGAGCCATGTTTGGCGGAAGTGGCTTGGGTGCAGCTATTGCTGCTATGGAGGGGACAAGTGGAAGGCCTCTCGTTTGGGCGACAGCACAATACTTGTCTTTTGCTCAAGTCGGCACAATTGTAGATATTGACGTAACTCTTGCTGTTCACGGCAAGAAGACTACTCAAGCAAGAGCCGTTGGGCATGTAGGCGGAACAGAGATCATCACAGTAAACGCTGCGCTTGGTTCCCGCACATTTCCTAACGATATGACATATGGGCATCCACCTGAAGTGGAAAAGCCAGATGATTGTCCCTTGCGAGAGAGATTCTCTGGAGTTGCTGATTCGCTTGATTCAAGAATTGAACAGAGATGGGCTTTGCCAGTAGGTGCTAAGAAACCTTCTGAACTTGAACCCGGACGTATTGCTGTCTGGAGCAGAATGCCTGAATTGCTCGAGCCATCAGCGGCATCATTTGCAGTTTTGGGTGATTATGTACCAATGGGCATCAGCTTCACTCAGGACGGGCAAGCTGGATCAACTAGTTTGGACAATACTCTACGAGTAATTCAAGCTGTTCCTAGTGAATGGTATCTCTTGGATATTCGTGTTGACGCGATCTCAAATGGATTTGGTCATGGGGTTATCCATATCTGGTCCACTGCGGGGGAGTTGTGCGCTATTGGAAGCCAATCGTGTATTGTTAGAAGCCGAAAACCTGGAGAGCACTCTCCACCTAAGCGCCTCGTGCAGGCTTCAGGTCAGACATCAGAGGAAGAGTAACCATTCCCATTCGGTACTCTAATGACTTAAATAGTCTCTCGGTACATAGAAGGATTTCTCTTTCCCTTCGGTTGCTTTCCCCGCTCATCAACAAGGTCATAATGTAGAGCTACTTCTGCAGTCGTCAGCACTTGCCCATTTCTTGAATATCGATCTGGGTCACTTGCCAGTGCTGCAATGACTCGTCCGGTGTATAAAGGGGTCTCGGAGTTTTCTTCATCAAGCTCAATATCCCCCTTTTCTATGCTCTCAACGATAAATTCTGTTAATACCTGGCTTGGCCAAAGGCCAATGACGCAAAATCCATCTTCTTTCCCCTCAACGGCAAAATCTCTTGTCAATCTATCCGTCCCCATTTTCGCAATCCCGTAGCTTGCGCTTAACGCATAGCGCTCTGATCCACTTGATGAGATGTTTACCATGAAACGAAGTGAGTCAGATTTTTCCACCATTAGCCTTGCGGCGTGCACGCTTGCCACATATGCAGATCTTAAACCAATACCCACCTGGTCATCCCAGATTTGAATTGGATGTTCCCAAAAT
>JAQWQL010000105.1 GCA_029244605.1 Acidimicrobiales bacterium
GTCCTCTATCAATGATCTCAAAAGCCAATTTGAAGAAAGCGCCATGAGTCTAGGAGCAAGCCCAACGCGTACATTCTTTTCTATAACCATCCCGATGATTAAAACCGGTCTAACGACCGGTCTAACGCTTTCGTGGGCACGCGCTTTAGGCGAATTTGGTGCAACAATTACCTTTGCTGGAGATAACCCAGGACGGACACGGACACTTCCATTGGAACTATTCGTTGCTCTAGAAAGTAACCCTGATAGAGCTGTTGTACTTGGGATGATTATGGTAACTATCTCTCTTGGGGTACTCATTACCCTGCGCGGCCGGTGGATGGGACAAAAGTGAAAGCCCTAGAACTAAACGGAGAAACGGCACTAGGTCCTAACCCACTCCAATACAATTTCCACGCAGGAAAAGGAGAGCATCTGATCGTGATAGGGCCGAATGGAGCAGGCAAGACTGCGCTTCTTCGTATCCTCGCTGGATTCCTTCCACTCAAACAAGGTAGTTTAAAGATAGACAGACAGCTCGTCGATGCACCTGAAAGCAAACTCTTCCTTCCACCACACAAAAGGTCAACCGTCCTCCAGTTGCAAGACGGCGCGGTTTTCCCTCACCTTGACGTGTCAAAAAATATCGCCTTTCCTCTTCGGCAAATGAAAATCGAATCAAAAATAGTCAAAAGAACTGTGGAGGAAACGATCGAGCGCTTTGGCCTTTTTGATGTAAGAGACCGACTCCCGAATTCTCTATCTGGCGGCCAACTGTCTCGTGTAGCTCTCGCAAGGTCACTTGTTGGTAAACCCAGTATTCTTTTGCTTGACGAACCGACTTCTTCCATTGACATAGAAGCTTCATCATGGATAGGGGAATTCTTGAAAGATCTCGAAACTACTCTTGTTCTTGTCACCCATGATCCAGTGGAAGCACTTTTAACCGGAGACAGAATACTAGCCATAGACAACGGAAAAATTATCCAAAAGGGAACAACGGAAGAAGTTGGTAACCGACCTGCGAACTCATGGATAGCAAAATTTCTCAACCTGAACCTTCTATCAGCCAATGCAACCGGCTTTGAAGCACAAATTGATGGAGGGGGTTCACTCCGGCTTGCAGAAGAATGGCATGGAGGAGTGAACATTAGTTTTCCAGCCTCTGCGGTTTCTCTCTTCACAAACCCGCCTCATGGCTCTCCTCGAAATGTATGGGAAGCTACCGTCAAAACTCTCCATGCAGATCGTGAAACAGTTCGCGTAGGAATCACAGGAACATTCGAAGCTACTGCACTAATCACACAGGAGTCATTGCAACAACTTGATTTACGCCTAGGGGAAAAATGCTGGGCAGCAATAAAAGCAAATGAACTTAATGTCATACCCAAAGCAAGTTTACGCTAAAAAGAACTATGGAAGATTTCGCCACAGCAGACCTACTTGACCAATTCCCTGAGAACGAAGTTCTTTTGCCTGGCCTTTTATCATTTGGAGCCAAACCTTGTTTCTATGGAAAGGCTGAGACGGTGATAGCTCCCGAAGATAATTCCTTTGTACGTAAAGCGCTCGAAAAACCAGGAGAAAATCGAGTGCTCGTAGTCGATGGAGGAGGATCCACACTATGCGCCCTTTTGGGAGACCAGCTTGCACAGTTAGCAGTTACTAATGGATGGGCCGGAATTATTGTAAACGGCTATATTCGGGACTCACAAGTGATAAATGAAATTCACATCGGCGTTAGAGCACTCGGAATAACTCCCAGACGAAGCATCAAGAACAATAAAGGCTCAACCGGAGAGTCATTGCATTTCTTAGGAGTCACAATAAATTCAGGTTCTTGGGTCTTTGCAGACTCTGACGGGGTCATCATTTCAAGGTCAAATTTACTTCTATAAAGATTTCTCTGAAAAATATTTCAATAACTATTGACACGGGTGTAGTTACAAGGGTGTAATTAGAGTCTGGCAGGTTTCTTAAAAGAAACAATCTATGCCAGGTTCGAGACTACGAGACAACCAGAAAACTTGTTGTATGTATCTCGGAATCAGGGCCCAAAGAAATACCGGGTCAAAGCTGGGGGACAATGAGGAGAAAAATCAGTGGCACTTTCTGAACCATCTGTAGGAACTGAAAATGAAGAAGATATAAACACGCTCCAAAGCGAAGGAGCTGCACAAGGAGAAGTGGAACAATCTATCGCCGAGGTTCCCAATCTTGTAGATAACCCGCCAAGCCTCGCTTCTACTGTTGATGGGATTGAATCAAGTCTCAGTATGCGTGTGAAAAAACGCAACGGTGATTTAGAAGAAGTAGACGTCAATAAAATCGTGAATGCAGTAGCGAGATGCGCTGAAGGCCTACCGGGAGTGGACCCAATGCGAGTTGCCACGAGAACCATCTCCGCACTTGCAGATGGCTCAACAACGCGCGAGTTGGACGAACTATCAATACGTACTGCAGCGGGCCTTATAGTTGAAGAACCTCGTTATTCACGCTTAGCTGGGCGGCTTCTAGCTACCTATATAGACAAAGAAGTTCGAAATCAAAATATTCCATGGTTTACTGAATCAGTCTCAAGAGGCCATGAGCTTGGAGTGATTGGCGATGACGCCCTAGCTTTTGCAATGGAGCACGCATCAACATTCAATGCTGCTATTGATTCGAGTAGAGATCAAAATTTTGAATTCTTTGGTTTACGCACCGTCTACGATAGGTACCTGCTTCGCCATCCTGAAACAAGGGAAGTCATTGAGACCCCCCAGTATTTCTTCCTCCGAGTAGCATGTGGACTTTCCCAAGATGTAGAAGAAGCAGTCGCCTTCTATGACCTCATGTCTTCCTTGGCGTACCTTCCATCCAGCCCCACTCTCTTCAACTCAGGAACAACCCATCAACAGCTATCGAGTTGTTACCTTCTTGATTCCCCAGAAGACTCCTTGGAAGGTATCTATAAGAGGTACACAGATATCGCCCAACTTTCAAAATTTGCTGGTGGCATAGGAGTCGCATGGCACCGAATCCGAAGCAAAGGAAGCCTCATACAAGGAACCAATGGCCTATCTAATGGCATAGTTCCATGGCTGAAAACGCTTGATAGCTCAGTCGCTGCAGTCAACCAAGGAGGAAGGCGAAAGGGAGCAGCATGCATCTATCTAGAGACCTGGCACGATGACATCGATGACTTCCTAGAACTTAGAGACAACACCGGAGATCACGCTCGACGAACCCATAATCTCAATATCGCAAATTGGGTCCCTGACCTCTTCATGACACGGGTGGAGAACGACTGGCAATGGAGTCTTTTTGATCCTAAGAAAGTCCCCCACCTTACTGACCTATTTGGAGAAGAATTTGAGAAAGCATACATAGAAGCAGAAGAAGCTGAACTATTCGAACGCCAAATTTCTGCTCGAGATCTCTACACGCAAATGATGCGGACCCTTGCCCAAACCGGAAACGGCTGGATGACTTTTAAGGATGCATCAAATCTCAAATGCAACCAAACCAGCGATGAAACAAAATCACCGAACGAAGAAGAAGCGGCAAGAGTTGTCCATCTATCAAATTTATGCACAGAAATCATTGAAGTAACAAATGAATCTGAAACAGCTGTTTGTAATCTTGGTTCAGTAAATCTCGGATCTTTCGTAACTCAAGATGAAGAAATCGATTTTGATTACGAAAAGCTTGGAAAGACTGTTCGTCAGGTTGTGCCATTTCTTGACCGAGTTATCGACATAAATTTTTATCCAATAGGGGAAGCCAGTACTTCAAACAACCAATGGCGCCCAGTCGGTCTTGGACTTATGGGACTCCAAGACGTGTTCTTCAAAATGGGAATAGCCTTTGACTCAGATGAAGCACGAGAACTCTCAAAGAGAATTAGTGAAGAGATCTATTTCAATGCCCTCTGGGCATCAACTGAACTCGCTGAAGAGAGCGGACCACACGATACCTTCGACTTAACCCGAGCGGCAAAGGGAGATCTTCAATTCGATTTATGGGGTATCGAACCCACCGACCTTGAAAGATGGCAAACACTTAGGGACCGAGTTACAGAGCACGGACTACGTAACTCCCTTATGATTGCCATTGCCCCAACAGCAACCATAGCTTCTATAGCTGGCTGCTATGAGTGTATAGAACCACAGGTTTCTAACTTGTTTAAACGAGAAACGCTATCTGGCGAGTTCATGCAAATCAATAGATACCTCGTTAAAGAACTTCAGGGCAGAGGTTTGTGGGACGAAGAAATGCGCAAAAACCTCATACTCAATGAAGGGTCAGTTCAAGATGTAGACCGGATACCAAATGACCTGAAAGAAATTTATAGAACTGCTTGGGAGATACCAATGAAGTCTCTAATAGAGATGGCAGCTGACCGAGGAGCTTTCATTGACCAAAGTCAGTCATTGAACTTGTTCATGGAATCGCCAACAATCGGGAAATTAAGTTCGATGTACATGTACGCGTGGAAACAAGGTATCAAGACCACCTATTACCTCCGGTCTAGGCCTGCGACAAGAATCAATCAAACTACCGTAAGTACCACGCCAACTTCACCTCCTGATGGAGAAAAAACATTCACTGACGCGGAAGCACTGGCTTGTTCTCTAGAGAACCCTGAACACTGCGAAGCATGCGACTAAACGAAAGGAGAAACCCATGGCTCTGACAGAAGATAATGCTGTCCCCCTTATTCCCGAACCAGAGATTCCAAATACTGTAGAAGAACCTTCCCAACCCTTATCTACACGCCCAAAGAATATTCTTGACCCTGGATTCAACCTTACGCTTCGACCCATGAAGTACCCCCAGTTCTTTGAAATGTACAAAGACGCTATTAAAAACACATGGACCGTAGACGAAATAGACTTCTCAGATGACCTTGTAGATTTAAGGAAAATGCTTCCAGCTGAGAAACACCTAATCAACCGTCTTGTAGCATTTTTTGCCACCGGAGACTCGATTGTCGCTAATAATTTAGTCCTCAACCTCTATCGGCACGTAAATGCTCCTGAAGCAAGAATGTATTTAAGTAGGCAGCTGTATGAAGAAGCCCTCCATGTGCAGTTCTACCTGACTTTGCTTGATAACTACATTCCTGACCTAAAGGAAAGAGAGCAAGCATTCGCCGCTATCGAGAATATTCCTTCCATTAAACAGAAAGGAGATTTCTGCTTTAAATGGATGGGAACTATGAAAGACCTAGAAGAGGTACGAACCGAAAAAGACCAACGGACTTTCCTCCTAAACCTTATTTGCTTTGCCGCCTGTATCGAAGGGTTGTTCTTCTTCGCAGCATTTGCCTACGTATATTTCTTGCGCAGCAAGGGATTACTAAACGGACTTGCAGCCGGAACAAATTGGGTATTTAGAGATGAAAGCTGCCACATGAATTTTGCTTTCGAAGTCGTAAACACTGCCCGCAAAGAACAACCGGAGCTATGGACAAATGAACTTATGGACGATATCCGAAATATGCTCCAAGAAGCTGTCGAATGTGAAATGAAATTTGCTGAAGATGTCTTAGGTGGCGGAGTGAATGGCATGAGCCTAAAAGACACCAGAGAATATCTTCAATTCGTCGCCGACCAGCGGTTAATGCAACTCGGCCTTGAACCCATATACATGTCAAAGAACCCATTTGACTTTATGGCTCTCCAAGATGTCCAAGAACTTACAAATTTCTTCGAGAAAACCGTCACTTCATATCAAGTAGGTGTCGAAGGAGACGTCTCTTTCGACGAAGACTTCTAAAGATCTCCAGTCCCCCAACTGGATCAGCCAAGCCCGGCGCCTTTGGCGTCGGGCTTGGATATTTATTGCCTAATTACCCTATTTCGTTGAATGCAGACAAAACTCTATCAGCGGCGTTAAATGGAGTCATAGAATCATCGCGGACATACGCTTCCAAATCACCAATAGTTGAAGCGATTTCAGGGTCTTCTCGTAATCGATGGATAAGGCGATCTTCTATCAAATCCCACATCCATCTAACCTTTTGTTCTGACCTTCGAGATTCCCAGTTACCTGCAGCATCCATTACGGCGCGATGATCGGAAACTTGTTCCCAAACTGCTTCTACACCTTGACCTGTTAGACCGGAACAAGTCAGAACTGGAGGTGTCCAACTAGGGTTCGTAGGAGCTAATAAATCAGTAGCAGATTGATATTCTCTCGCGGCCTGCCGAGCCCTCAATTCATTTTCACCATCAGCTTTATTTACTACCAGCAAGTCAGCGATTTCCAATACTCCCTTTTTGATCCCTTGGAGCGCATCACCGGCTCCTGCCAAAAGAAGGACAAGGAAGAAATCCACCATGTCTGCAACTTGGGATTCACTTTGTCCTACACCAACTGTCTCCACAAGAACCACATCAAAACCAGCGGCTTCGATCACAACAATGGTTTCTCTAGTTCTTTTTGCTACACCTCCTAATAGCCCAGATGCTGGCGAGGGGCGAATAAAAGCTTCCTTATCGGATGAGAGCCGATCCATACGCGTCTTGTCACCGAGGATAGAACCTCCTGAGATTGAACTTGAAGGATCAACAGCAAGTACGGCTACGCGGTGCCCCTTCTCAGTGAGGCGCGTACCTAATTCGTCTATAAAAGTACTTTTCCCAACGCCTGGTGCTCCGGTGATACCAATCCGGCTTGACGCACCAGAATGGGGTGAAAGCATTTCAAGTAATGCTGAAGCCTCCTCATAGTCGTCTTGATTCCTGCTTTCGACAAGTGTTATAGCTTTGCCGATCCATGTTCTATCTCCAGCAAGGACTCCGGCTGCAATTAAATCAAGTTCGGATGTTTGCACTTCATCAACCTATCTTGTCTAGCAGTTCCATAGCCGCATCAGCTATGACAGTACCGGGCGGGTAAATTGCTGCTGCTCCCGCTTCATAGAGTTCTTCGTGGTCTTGGGGAGGTATGACTCCACCAACAACGATCAGAATATCGCCACGGCCTAAATTTTCTAAAGCTGATTTCAGCTCAGGGATTAGCGATAAATGTCCTGCGGCTAAGGAGGAAACTCCTAAGACGTGGACATCCGCTTCAACTGCTTGTTGAGCTGCTTCTATAGGTGTTTGGAACAGTGGCCCGACGTCAACATCAAATCCTAAGTCTGCAAATGCTGTGGAAATTACCTTTTGTCCACGATCATGACCATCTTGTCCTATTTTGGCAACAAGTATTCTCGGTCGTCGTCCATGCTTTCGATCAAACGCATCAGTTGCATTTCGCACTTCTTCTATCACTCCACTGTTCTCCCCTGCTTCGTTTTTATAAACTCCTGAAATAATCCGGATTTGCGACCTATGTCGACCGTACACCTTTTCAAGAGCTTCACTGATCTCCCCCACAGTTGCATGTTGTCTTGCAGCATCAATTGCAAGCTCTAGGAGATTTCCTGTCCCTTTTTCAGCCGCATTAGTCAGCGATTGCAGTTGTTGCTGGCATTGGGTTTCATCTCTATCCTTTTTTAGTCTCTTAAGTTTTTCTATCTGAGCCGAACGCACACCAGCATTATCGACTTTAAGAAGATCTATTTGTTCCTCGTGATCAAGGCGGAATTTATTGACCCCTATCACCGGTTGAACGCCTGCATCAATTCGAGCTTGTGTGCGTGCAGCAGCTTCTTCGATACGAAGCTTCGGAATGCCCATTTCAATGGCGGCCGCCATTCCGCCTGCTTCTTCTATTTCCTCAATATGGCCCCATGCTCGTCGTGCAAGATCATGAGTTAATCGCTCAACATAAAACGAACCTCCCCATGGGTCAGCTACTCGACATGTTCCAGACTCATGCTGGAGAAAGAGTTGAGTATTCCTTGCAATCCTTGCACTGAAATCAGATGGCAGAGCCAAAGCTTCATCAAATGAGTTGGTGTGCAGTGACTGCGTATGCCCTTGCGTTGCAGCCATAGCTTCCAAACAGGTTCTAATGACATTCGTGTAGACATCTTGTGCTGCCAGACTCCATCCAGATGTTTGGCTGTGAGTTCGAAGCGAAAGCGACTTAGGGTTTTCTGGTTCAAATGCCTCAACCAGTTTCGCCCACAATAATCTTCCAGCTCGTAATTTTGCGACTTCCATGAAGAAGTTCATGCCAATGCACCAAAAGAAGCTTAACCGTGGAGCAAACTGATCTATATCAAGTCCTGCGTTGAGACCGGCACGGATATATTCAATACCGTCGGCTAGCGTATATGCAAGTTCTAAATCAAGAGTCGCTCCTGCCTCTTGCATGTGATAACCAGAAATTGATACTGAGTTAAACTTTGGCATTTCCTTTGATGTAAATGAGATAATGTCAGAAATGATCTTCATTGATGGTGCCGGAGGATAAATAAACGTATTCCGTACCATAAATTCTTTAAGAATGTCATTCTGAATAGTTCCAGCTAGGTGTTCGGGCTTAACCCCCTGCTCCTCTGCAGCGATTACGTAAAGAGCCAGAATGGGAAGCACTGCACCATTCATGGTCATCGAAACACTCATCTTATCCAGTGGAATACCATCAAAGAGTTGGCGCATATCGACGATGGAATCAATAGCGACTCCGGCCATACCAACATCACCACTTACTCTCGGATTATCTGAGTCGTAGCCACGGTGGGTTGCTAGATCAAAGGCAATAGATAAACCTTTCTGACCAGCAGCAAGATTCCTTCTATAAAAGGCATTCGACTCCTCCGCAGTCGAGAATCCCGCGTATTGTCGAATTGTCCAAGGCTGATTCACATACATAGTCGGGTATGGGCCTCGGAGAAAGGGCTGAAACCCGGGGTACGAATCTATAAAATCGAGAGGCTCTATATCTTCCTTGCCGTACAACGGACGAACGGGTATTCCTTCAGGTGTTTCCCATATAAAACTATCGGCGCTTAACGCCGTTGCTCCTTCGAAGGATTCTCGCCAGTGAGAGAAACTTTTCTGGGCGTTCTGATTTAGACGAAGTGGAATTGAAGAAAAATCTGGTATCACATTAGATCCTTCCACTGACGAATTATCTCCATCATAAGTTATCTAAACCCTTCATCTTGACGGTATGGCTGAAGTGGGTTTACCTCATCTTCAAGGGGCGAATCATCAGATATACCTGGGTAAGCATCTCTAGATAGATCAATTCCGTCACTTAATCTGAATTCATTTACTCCAACTATGATCTTCTCCCCCTCAGAAATTTTTCTTTGGGTCTCTATCTTTGTTCTCTGAATCTCATCCTGTAAAGTACCAGCTTTAAGCTCACCGATAATTCCCCCATTTCTTTCTATAGTTTGGAATCTCTCCCAGGCTAATCCCGCAAGTTGATCCGTTAGGGATTCGATATACCATGAGCCCCCGACAGGGTCTATAACACGATGGATGTTCGCTTCCTCCATCAACACTAGATGGGTATTTCGTGCTAAACGTAACCCGAAATCATCGGGAACTCCTATGCCGCTATCAAAAGGCGCAATAGTAATTAGATCTGCACCTCCGACAGCTGCGGCGAAACATCCCACCGTTGTTCGAAGTATATTTACCCAAGGATCAACTTCCGTGATGATAGACAATGAAGTAGTTGCCTGAATTCTTGCAGGGACTTCTTCTACCCCACATGACTCGCCGACATATCTCCATATTTCACGTAAAGCTCGAATTTTAGCTATATCAAGAAACTGATCTGACCCCACAGACACCACTGTGAGTATTTGGCGGAAGGCATCTTCGATATCTAGACCAGCATCACTCAATGCGCGTACATACGCTATCCCCGTGGATACTATTGCAGCTAGCTCTGTCACAGAGTCCGCGCCTGCCTCAGCATATGGAGTTCCGTCTATGCGGGCTGTCGTGACGTGCTGGTATTCCTTCGAGACATCAGTAGCCAAATCACCAACTTTCCCAAGTGCCTCCTCTATCCCACCTTTGATTCCTCCTCGGAAAGCTAGCTGACCCATAGGGTCACAACTTAGATCAGCGAGGAGTTCGCCACTTCCCACATCTGAGGCCGTAGCGAATGATAGAAAGCTTCTTGCGGTCTCAACATTGTCACCAGGACCAACCGGCGCAACAGCAGCGACTTCCATCAAGACACCTGACAATGCAACTTCAAGGTCTTCCTCTTGAACTTCCCCGACTATCAACTCAACGCTACTCGCCCCTCTTTCGAGATCTGACAATATTAATTGATTCGTTTTTTTCGGATTAGCCAGCCAATGCCTTTGACGGATCTCCCAACCATTCAGAATCCCAGAGATATTTGATGAACGCCGTCCCGCTCCAAGATTTGAACTAGGTCCACTTTCAGAAGAATTAGGCTCTGAGGGCAAGGAGTCCTTCGTATATAGAGGATCTATTCGAATACCACCGGAAAGGTTACTCACTAGTACATCATCAAAATCACTATCCCCCAATGCCCTCTTAACAGCCTGCAACCAGTCCTTCTGTGAAGCAAGTCCGTCGACACCTACAAAATCCATTACACCTTCATCCATGCTTTAACAATAGGCGATTGTACCGCTCCCAGTGGTGTGTTTATGAAGTTAGGCCCAGCTCAAACAAGTACCAGAACTCTTCACCTAATGCTCTGTGACTTCCACCACAGGTGACACAAGACACCCCTATTTCCATAACTATTTCTATGGAAATGGAGCAGAATGAAAGAGTTAGAAATTGTTCTTCATGCGAATGCTAAGAACTTTGAGGAAGAAAAGAGAAACCATGTTTAAAAAAGAACCGCATTACCACCAATACCGCAATTTCGCATTTGCCGATAGCGCAAGTATTTCCGAACTAGAAGTGCTAAGTAGACTGAGCACAAGAATTGATGTTAAAGAAGGAAGTGTCCTTATGAGAGAAGGCGCCTTTGGAAACGAAGTTCTCCTATTAGTCAAAGGGAAGCTCCTCGTAGAACGCGATGGAGAACTTATCGCCTGCGTTGCCCCAGGAGCAGTCGTCGGTGAAAGAGCAGTTATTCTTAATGAACCACGTGGAGCTACTGTGCGAGTAGCGAAAGACTCTACGATTTTGGCCATGACCAGAAGTGAATTCAATACCCTTCTAGGAGAGTGCCCAAGTATTGCCAGAAACATTCTTGAAGAAGCACTTACCCGAGCTGGGTAATAGAAAACTGGCCGAGAAAATCATTCGCTTCGTATGATACTTGAAGTCATAATTATTTGATGGAAAAACTGTCAACACTTCTGGTGAGAAGATACAGAATCACTCATTTAAAACTCTTAATGGGTTCTACAATCCCCATGTTGCGACGCTTTTTTACTAGGAGCTACCACAACATTCTTAACTTCGGTTTGGGGCGAAGAATTAATTTCAACGCCATACAAAAAGTTAATGTAACGACTACGAGCGCTCGCCTCCTACTAAACGTATCAGGGGGAGTTATGATTTCTATCGGAGCAACTTTGGTAATCTTGGCCGAATTAGGGGCCACAACCACTGATGTCCTCCTCACTGGGATCAAGGAACAAACTGGAGTTTCAATTGCTGGCGCATCATTCGGGTTTCTTGCTATTTTATTTGTCATCATGGCTATAACGCGAGCAGAAATAGGTCTAGGGACTGTCGTTATTCCGCTTTCGGTTTCCACAACATTTACATTTTCCTTTTTAATTATTCCAGATCCACACAATCTAAGCGCCCAATTACTTTACTTCGCTCTGGGACTTGTAGTTATAGCTACCGGGGTGGGGATAGGGGCTAGTGCTGGAATCGGAATGGGAGCATACGAATCTATATGCCATCGAATCTCTGATATTCGCGGCTGGCATCCACAGCTAGTTCGCCTTATTTGGGAACTAGCTGTTCTTGTGGCAGGAATCTCACTTGGAGGAGCATTTGGCGTAGGAACAATAATTGCAGCTATCGCTACCGGCTGGATTTTGCAGTATATGAACTCCGCTATCGGTGATTACCTACTCGGCCGCCGAATAAGAACCAAATGTCAAACCCCTTTAGCTAGAGGCCACGAGTATGACTACCCAACGAACTAATAAAACTGTTTCAAACAAACTAATTGAACTAAATGAGCCCGGAGCTATCCCTTACGTTGATATCTCAGCTTCAAATTTTGGAGAAATCTTATCGGCGACTCAGAATATAGCTAAAAAAGGCTGGATTGTAATGACCCCAGCTGGGCCACTAGTCGTAGGTTATAAGCAGATCAAGGCCATACTAAGGAACCCTGAATGGATATCCCTTCTATCAAGTTTCTCGATGCTCAACCAAATGGAAGAAGGCGGTCCAGACCTTAACAAAATGCTTGAACAAGCTCAGAAAATAATCCCAGAAGTTCCGTCAACTGTTCAAATGAGACCGAACGTCCTATCAGTCGAAGGAGAAGATCACAAACGCCTTAGAAGACTCGTGAACTCTTCATTTACATCTGGAAACACAAATCGGTATAGGGATTTCATGCGAGAGCATGCAAGGAACCTTTTAGAGAATATTAAGAAAAATGGTAATGCTGAAATGATCTCAGAGTTCTGCAGACCTTACCCTGTTCCCGTTATCTGTAAGATACTTGGAGTCGATGACTCTGATTGGGAATTATTCGATGAGTGGGCTGACACCATATTCTCTGCGTTAGACGCAGACGTCGAATCTGTTATTGGACGCCTAGGAGAAATAACGCGTGCACAGAGAGAGCTTGATTCTTACGTTCAGGATCTGATCTCAAAGCGTCTTAATACTCCTGAAGATGACCTACTTACCGATCTAGTCCAGAGCCACTACAACGAGGATCAACTAACCCATGATGAATTAAGTGCCATGGTTGAGGCGATACTCCTCGCGGGAACTGATACCACCCGAAATCAACTTGGTGCAATATTGGCAGTTTTAGCTGATCACCCTGACCAATACGCTGCCTTGAAAGAGAATCCTTCCCTAATTCCAGCTGCTGTTGAAGAATCATTGAGATACATAAGCGCAGTGAGAACAACTGGTCGCCTTGCATCAAAAGACCAGATTATAGATGGTGTATTTTTCCCAGCTGGATCAACAGTCTTACTAGGACTCCATGCTGGCGGCCTTTCAGAAGCAGAATATCAGGGGTATGAATTTAATATTCTAAGAGAAAGCGGGTGCCCCCATCTTGCTTTTGGGTCTGGAGCTCACCACTGCTTAGGAGCTTCGTTAGCCCGAGCGGAACTTCAGGAAGCACTTACAGCGTTTGTTGAGTTGGTTCCAGCCTACAAACTCACTGCTCCAGTTTCATGGAAGCCCTTATCAATGGGAATATGGGGTCCATCAAAACTTGAAATACAAATCTTAGAGGACAAAAATTTTCAAAAACAGACCCCTATTGATGAGCGATTTAGTTCAACTCTTAAACAGCAGACCAGTCATCCCGAGAACACCTATAGCTCAGAGATAGACCATTGGATACAAAAAGCAGCAGAATCTAGAAAAGTACTTAGGAATTCCATTCCCAGGCTTATTCAAAAACCGAAATTTCCGCCGCTCGGCAGGTTGGCGGTGACCATAATTCGGTTTGGGAAAGCGTACATCGGCTGGAAATTCAAATCTAAAAAGGTCAGGCAAAGTGATAAGAGCGAACTTTTATATGCTCGCCTACGAAGAGCAGCTGAATTGCAAGGACCAACATACGTAAAGCTAGCGCAATTAATTTCTGCAGCCGAAGGAGTATTCCCCGATGCTTTAGTTGCAGAATGCAAAAAATGCCGAGACCAAGTATCGCCTGAACTATGGAAGAACGTCTTGAAAGTTCTCGAAGAAGAGCTTGGCTCTGATTTAGAAGCATTCGCCAGCATAAGCCATACACCAATTGCTTCTGCTTCTATCGCTCAAGTTCACGAAGCAAAGTTGGTTGATGGGACAAATGTGGTTATTAAAGTCCAGAGACCCAAGATCCGAAAAAAAGTAACCAATGACTTAAAAGTTATGGCTTGGGTTGCTCCAAAGTTAGTGGGAAAGATCCCCGTAGCGGCGTTAGCCAACCCACCTGCTCTTGTTGAGTTATTTGCGGAAACGATATGTGAAGAACTCGATTTTAACCTAGAGGTAGCAAATTTATTTGAAATTGAAAGAGTGCTAACAGCAAACCAAAAACAAGAATGGGAAGTCCCCCACCCTGTACTCAGCTTAGTGACTGAAAAAGTTATCGTTATGAGCAAAATCTCAGGAGTTCCTTTAGGTGAAGCCATTATCTCAGGCGTTAGCCCAGAAAAAACTTCAAAGATATTTCAACAAATGGTAGAAGGACTCCTTGAGGGCGCCGTTATCCACGGTATTTTCCACGGAGATTTCCACGCTGGAAATGTCTTTCTTAGCCCATCTGGAGAGATAGGTCTCGTTGATTTTGGAATAACCGGCAGACTTGAGGGGGAACGTCGTTTGGCGTTTCTTCGGTATGTAGTTGGCTTGATGACTGGAGATGTTGAATCGCAAGTGGTTGGGATTAAAGACCTTGGAGCTTTTCCAAACGATTCTGATATCGGACTGATCATTTCAGAATTCCAATTAGAGCGAAATAATTTTGATCCACTTGACCTTTCAGAGGAAGAATTTATCGACGAATTCCGTAGTTTAATAAAAGGTCTCCTAGCTGAAGGAGCTCGAATTCCGAAGGAGCTAATGCTTTTTGTGAAGAACTTTGCATATCTTTCTTCAGTTATGCAGGAATTAGATCCGGAGATGGACTTATTGCAGGAGTTTCTTGAAGTAGCTTCATCTTTTTTTGGAAGAAATGGCGTACGTGTAGCTACGGAAATAGGTTTTTCATTAAGTGCTGAAGACGTAACAGATATCACTTTTCGAAGAGTCGCGGGGATTCGTGAGAGTGTTTCTACGCTTACTTGGAAGGAGCTCGGAGAGCGAAGGAGCTCCCTTCTTGAAAAAATGGACAGAAGGTCCATCAGAGAAATCACCGAATAGATTATGCTCGTTCCCTAACTGGAAGCACCTAGGCTGGTTAGAATTAGCTATCTTCGTTAGGAGAAAGTATGGATACCTTTGAAAAACCCGTAGTTGAAGTCACTTCAAATGCCCCCCCTAATGAACTATTGATCGAAGATGTTCTTGTAGGAGATGGTCTTGAATGTTCAGCAGGTCAACTAATAAGTGTTGATTACGTCGGTGTTTCTTGGTCAAATAGCGCAGAATTTGATTCATCTTGGTCAAGAAATGAAGTATTCACTTTTCAGTTAGGCGTTGGGCAAGTTATCGAAGGATGGGATGAGGGTTGCGTTGGAATGAAAGTCGGCGGAAGGAGAAAATTGGTGATCCCGCCGGATAAAGCCTATGGGTCGCAAGGAGCTGGGGGAATCATTGGGCCAGATGAAACGCTTATCTTCGTTGTCGACCTTCGAAGCATCGGCTAAACAAGGGAGGATTTATGAGCGATAAAGAACTTCGGGACAAGGTTGCCGTCGTAACAGGATCTAGTAGGGGCATTGGGAGAGGTATAGCTGTCGGGTTAGGAGAATTGGGGGCGACTGTTTATATCACTGGGAGATCATCTGGCTCTGGCCCATTAACTATTGACTCAACAGCTGAAATGGTAAATGACGCAGGTGGTGTGGGAATACCGGTTGAAGTTGACCTAGCGGACGATGAACAGATTGAAGCGTTATATAAAAAGATCAGCGAATCTCACGGGCGGCTTGATATACATGTAAACAATGCATTCAAGATTCCTAATCCCCCTGTCTGGGGCGGAAAATTTTGGGAACATCCAATTC
>JAQWQL010000109.1 GCA_029244605.1 Acidimicrobiales bacterium
AATAGTTCGAAGTCAAGTACCTAATAAGGAAATACCCGAAATGTCAACTGGAACAATTGTCACACCCTGTTGGGAGAATATTCATATGAATAACAACCTACAATTTAATCCAATACTTACTGAGCTAGATTCAGCCGATGCAGTTCGGTTTCCTCTCGAGCAGAATCTCCGAAGTTCCTCACGTCAGGTTCAGGAAATTCTACCGAACAACCGTGTTTACTTTCGTCGGCGTCTGTTTGCTGGTCTTGCCTTAGTTCTTGCTGGAGCACTATTTTGGACAGTCATCTCTCTTGTCGTAGGCGTCGGAGAAAAACAAGTTGGGGCGGACCTTACCAGCAACGCTCCCAGAGAAATCTATATTGTTGCTCCTGGGGACACACTGTGGTCGATTGCTAGTGCTATCAATAATGACGGCGACCCTAGAGACACCATTGATCGCCTAGCGGCACTAAATGGTGGCAGTTCCCTCTATATAGGGCAGCGGTTAATCCTTAGCAGCTAATTCCTGAATCTCTACCGACGGATTAAGCGAGGTTGAGAAAAACGGGATTTTAGCTAGGGCTTTCGATTTCTTAGAAGCCTTTGGAAAATAAAGTCGTCTACTGTTAGCTCCCGATCTAACGTTACTTCTCCTGGCTCATAACTTTCAGCTGTTGTTACCAACTGTGAGTTCTGATCTGAGGAGTATTTGGGGCTAATAGTTATACAGAATTCGTCGAATAGATCTAGGCTCACCATTTGCCGGTTTAAACTCGGACCTCCTTCAACGAGTATCACGGGGCCATAGGCTTCGGCAAGGATAGCTAGAGCGTCTCTAAGGTTTACGCTGCTTCCGGGCATTTCGATGATATCTGCGTTCTGAAAGTGATTTTTGTCCTGCTGTTTTACGCCAGATGTGGACGTCAGGATCGCTGGCCGGTAATGGGGGGTTGTGAAAAGAGGTGACTGAGGGTCAAGATTTAAGCTATTTGTTAGGGCAACTAATGTTGGTAATGGTAGTTGACTCTGGGATCGGCGAATTTGGGATGTCCTATCGGTTATAACCGGTGCTGAGTAATTCTCTGTTCTTATCGTTCCTGCAGCCACTAAAATAACATCTGCAATCCCTCGGAGTGTTCGGAATAAAGCCTTATCAGTAGGCCCACCTAAGAGGCCGGATTTCCCGTCTAGGGTAGCTAGGCCATTCTTTGACGAAATCATGTTGAGCATTGTCCAGCATGGGCTAGAAGTATTTGTTCGAAGGTCGGAGATATAGGTTTCCAGTAGAGAGTCAATATCAGTTTCCATATTCCCAAGGTATCCGTTTCTATTGGGGAAAATTTGTAATTAATCCACAAAGAAATCCACAATCCTTCCCATGGCAATCCACAGGAAGGGCAAGGTAGTTTGTGATGAGTGCTGGATATGAAGTTATCTAGTTTGTCTGGATTGCAAATAGTTTGATGCGGCCAGGTCGTAGGAATATTCATCAAGGAGAATTTTAGTTCAATGTGCGATAACGCTAGAGGTCAATTATGAATCACGAAAGCCAAATCCCGTCCATAGGGTTTAGCAGGCGAAGGACTTCAGGGGTTTCTAGCCCATATGAAGGGATTGACTGGGAAAGCCGAGAAGCTCGAATTGTCAACTGGTCTGATGGTTCAATCGTCTTTCAGCAGAACGATGTAGAATTTCCCTCTCGCTGGTCAGCCACTGCCAGCAATATAGTGGCTCAGAAGTATTTCCGAGGTGAAATTGAGACACCGGAAAGGGAATCTTCACTCAAGGATTTAATCGATCGTGTCGTTCATCAGATTTCCCAATGGGGGCAGGAAGATGGATACTTCGCGAACGTTGATGAACGAGAAGTGTTTGTCGATGAACTCAAGTATCTGCTAGTCCATCAATACGCTTCTTTCAATTCACCTGTTTGGTTTAATATCGGTGTTCCCGATACTCCTCAACAGAGTTCAGCGTGCTTTATCCTCTCAGTGGATGACACGATGGATTCGATTCTTCAATGGTACGTAGATGAAGGGAGGATCTTCAAAGGTGGTTCCGGAGCGGGGGTGAACCTTAGCCGAGTCCGCGGAAGTTCAGAGATGATCACTGGTGGCGGAACACCCAGCGGACCAGTTAGTTTCATGCGCGGAGCTGATGCCAGCGCTGGGACAATTAAGTCAGGTGGGAAAACGCGGAGAGCGGCGAAGATGGTGATATTGGATGTAGATCACCCTGATATCGAAGAGTTCATTAACTCGAAGGTGAAAGAAGAAGAAAAAGCGCGCGTCCTTCGATCTGCGGGTTTTGATGTGGGTATTGATGGCGAAGATCTATTTTCGTTGCAATATCAAAATGCAAATAACTCGGTGCGTGTAAGCGATGAATTTATGGAAGCTGTCGAAGGGAATTTAGAGTGGGAACTTTTTTCTCGAACAACAGGCGAAGTGGTGAGAACAGTAAAAGCGCGTGAGCTATTCCGGAAAATAACCGATGCTGCATGGAAGTGCGCTGACCCTGGGATTCAGTTTGATTCAACGATTAATAAGTGGCATACCACCCCCATCAGTGGGCGGATAAATGGCAGTAATCCATGTAGCGAATATATGCATTTGGATGATTCGGCATGCAATTTAAGTTCTTTGAATTTGCTCTCGTTTCTGGATGAAGATACTAGCTTCGATGTTGATGGTTTCCGCCATGCTGTTCGATTGATGATTAGCGCCCAAGAGATGCTTGTATCCCGCTCGCATTACCCGACGGAGAGGATACAAGAGAATGCAAAAAAATTCCGGCAACTGGGTCTTGGCTATACAAACTTAGGGGCGTTATTGATGGCCCTTGGAATCCCTTACGACTCAGATGAAGCAAGAAGTTTTGCAGCGACCATTACTGCAGTGATGACTGGAGAAGCATATCGCACTTCCGTGCAGGTAGCTGCAAGATTAGGTCCATTCGAAGGTTTCGAACTTAATAGAGATGCGATGCTTTCCGTCTTCGAGATGCACCGTAATGCGATAGCCCAAATAAACCCAAGCGAAGTAGTTCCGCCGGCTCTCACCGCTGCTGCAGTTGAAGTTTGGGACAATGTGTTGCGTTTCTCTGGGAATGACGGCGTTCGAAATGCGCAAGTAACTGTTCTAGCTCCGACCGGAACCATCAGCTTTATGATGGATTGCGATACTACTGGAGTTGAACCAGAACTTGCGCTGAAAAAGACTAAGACTTTGGTTGGTGGAGGGTCACTATCGATAGTTAATAAGACGGTAGTTCGCGCCCTCGAGAATTTGGGTTACAACAATGAGCAACGAGAGGAAGTTCTCTCGCATATCGATGAACATGGAAGTGCGATGGAAGCCCCCCACCTAAAAGAGGAACATTTGGATGTATTCGCCTGTTCGATGGGAGATCATGTGATTCAACCTCTCGGCCACGTAAAAATGATGGCAGCTGTCCAACCCTTTCTCTCTGGGGCTATTTCAAAAACTGCCAACCTTACTCATGATGCTTCGGTGGAAGATATCGAAGACTTGTATATGGATGCATGGAAGTTGGGTGTAAAGGCGCTGGCTGTATATCGCGACAATTGTAAGGTCTCACAACCATTATCTGTCGAAAGGTCAGATTCGGAGAACTCTGTATTGGGTATTGCTGAATCAGTTCTTCCAACTGCGGATCGCCCTCACCGTGAAAGGCTGCCGCGTTCACGGTCGAGTAAAACATTTGAATTCCGAGTGGCGGATTGTAAAGGGTTCGTCACGGTGGGAGAGTACGACGACGGCCGACCGGGAGAGATCTTTATTCGTGTTAGTAAACAGGGGAGTACGTTAGCTGGAATTATGGATGCTTTCGCTATGGCGATCAGTCATGGTCTTCAGTATGGTGTGCCCTTAGATGCCTATGTTCGGGCATTTGTAGGCATGCGGTTCGAACCGGCAGGAATGACGGACGACCCTGAGCTTCGAATAGCGTCGAGCCTAATCGATTATTTGTTCAGGCGTCTTTCGGTCCAGTATCTTTCTGTTGACCAGCGGGCACAAATAAATATTTTCACCACCGGAGAGAGGATTCAACCGACGCTTCCAGGAATTGAGGAGTCAGCGGTCGGTTCCACTCAAGGCGTTGACATCAAACCTGATCCCCCTTCCGGAGATGGGGTTGTGATTGGTGAAGGTTATCTTTCCTCTAGGTCTGATGCCCCATTTTGTATGCAATGTGGTGTGCAGATGAACCGATCTGGTAGCTGCTATACGTGTCAGAGTTGCGGAAATACAAGCGGCTGCAGTTGATGATTGGGCTAACTTCCTGTCTACCTCTGAATCGTCAAGGTAGCGAAACACGTTTAAGATTCACTAGGTGCGGTTATGGAGACTGACCAGCGAAGACTCCGATCGTTAAAGGGTTTGAAATGGTCCAAGTACGGTAGTGATGTTATTCCAGCATGGGTAGCTGATATGGATTTTGCCCCCTCTCCTGACGTTGTGTCGGCAGTACAGGAGATGGTAGATCTCGGCGATTTCGGTTACAGATTTCATGATGCAGATCAACTTATACCCGCTTGGTGTGATTGGGTCGGGAACTCGCATGGTTGGCGTCCGCCAGATGATGAGTGTCAGGTGTTTACTTCATCTATGCAAGCATTGGAAGCGGTAATGGTTTTGCATTCGCAACCTGGCGATGGGGTAGTTCTCTTTTCACCAATCTATATGCCCTTTCGGACTGCTATTGAACAAGCAGGGAGAAGGGTCATCGATGTTCAGCTTGAAGCTCCAAATTGGGTATTTGATGGCGAAAGATTTAGGGATGCACTTGATCCGAAAACACGTGTCGTGCTTTTTTGTCAACCTCATAACCCGACCGGACATATATACACCCAAGAAGAAATAGATGACTTCGCTGAGGTAGTAGAAGAACATGACCTTCTAGTAGTAAGTGATGAAATCTGGGCTGACCTTACATTTAGTGGCAGTAGGCACTTATCTCTATCGTCGAGCAATGAGAAGCTTCGAGATAGGACAGTTACTGTCGGCTCAGCAAGTAAGGCCTTCAATTTAGCAGGAGCAAGGTGTTGTGTGGCCCATATGGGCCCTGCAGAGGTGAGGTCTGAATTGCAGAAATATCCAGACCATTATTTTGGGATACCAAGCTCTTTCGGTTCAGCAGTGACTGTTGCTGCGTGGACGGCGGGTAAGCCATGGTTACAAAAAGCAAAGGAACAGATTGAATGGAATAGGGACTACATTCATCGTCGAATAATTGAAGAATCGTCTGGTCTGACTATGCGGTTACCTGAAGCGACTTATCTCGCATGGATGGATTTCTCTGATACTGCCCTTTCAGATAACCCATCTAAGGAGCTTCTTGATAGAGCGAGAATAGCTCTTGAACCCGGAGAGAAATTCGGCGACCAATGCGGTTCTTTCGCCCGAATGAACTTTGCAACGAGTATGGATATCGTTGAAACACTTGTTGATCGCATATTTGAGACTTTAAATAGCTGATTTCTTAAGATTTTTTCGGAAGTGTTCATCTCCGTTGTTCGAGTAAGGAAACATGCGGTAGAGTTCGAGAAAACCGATGAGTAGGAGTGACAGTATGCGAGCGGCAGTATTGCGGGACAATAGCGGTTCTTTGAACGTAGAAGATATCACGATAGATAAGCCTGAAAGGTATGAAGTGCTTATACAGACCGTGGCATCAGGGCTCTGCCATAGTGACTTGCATTTTATTGATGGGAGTTGGTCGGACCTTGCTATCTATCCGATGCTTCTCGGGCATGAAGCATCGGGGGTTGTCCAAGCTGTTGGTGAAGATGTAGTGGGGATTGAAGCTGGTGATCACGTTATTACCTGCTTATCTATTTTCTGCGGTTATTGTGACCGGTGTCTAACTGGTCACAGCTATATCTGTTCGCAGCGTCAGGTAATTTCCGACCGGCCTATAGGGGAACCTCCTCGGCTTGTAGATAGCGATGGTGTCGCTGTTAATCAGTTCACTGGTCTCGGTTCGTTTGGAGAAGAGATGCTTGTTCACCAGAATGGGGTGGTGAAGATTAGCCCAGATATGCCTTTGGATCGAGCTGCTTTAATCGGTTGTGGAGTCACTACCGGTGTTGGTGCTGTTTTCCGGACTGCTGAAGTTAAACCGGGTTCAACAGTTGCAGTTATCGGTTGTGGAGGTGTTGGTATCTCAGCGATTCAAGGGGCGCACCTCGCAGGTGCTAGGCAGATCATTGCTGTCGACCTCGAACCGCAGAAGCTTGAATGGGCGGTCCAACTAGGTGCCACACATACCGTCAATCCAAATGATGGTGACCCAGTCATGCAAGTTCATGAACTCACCGGAGGGGGAGTGGATTACAGTTTCGAATGTATAGGACTCAAACAAACAGCAGAACAATCATTTGGCATGATTCGTCAAGGTGGCGCAGCAACAATTATAGGAATGGTGCCATTAGGCGAGAATATTGAAGTTCCCGGAGCAGACCTATTTCTTGGGTCGAAAAAACTGCAGGGATCAATGATGGGGTCCAATAACTTCAAAGTTGACATGCCGCAACTATGTGACCTGTATCTTGGTGGCCGTCTCAAACTTGATGAAATGGTGTCCCGTACCATCACACTCGACGAAATTAATGATGGCTTTGATGCGATGAAAAACGGTGAAGTGGTCAGAGCAGTCATAGACTTCGGAACCTGACCTTCAGACAGCAGGATAAAAGATGACCGCCTGCCCTACGTTAGAAACAAAGCGACTCATTCTTCGGCCGTTCCGCGATGATGACCTTAGTGACTATTTTATGATGATGGACACCCCTGAACTGCGCGAATCTCTTCGAATCCCCGATGAGGAAGGAAAATCTGAAGCATGGACTGCTATGGCTTGGTGGCGAGGCCAGTGGGAACTTCGAGGAACCGGACACTGGGCGTTAGAAGAGAAGACATCTGGAAGCTTTATCGGGAGAGCGGGTTTACACAACCCCGCACGCGATGACTGGCCAGGGGTAGAAATCGGCTGGGCCCTTCACCCAGATTGGTGGGGACTAGGTTATGCCGCAGAGGCAGGGGCAGAATCTGTTAGGTACGGATTTGAAGAACTCGGCGAGGATCGCCTCTATAGTATTATTCTTTCGGATAATTATCGGTCTCAATCTGTTGCGCAAAGGTTAGGATTTGTTCTAGTTGGCACGAAGACTCTCTCTCATTACCCCAAAGAGCCCCATGGTATTTGGGAGTTACGCAGAGAATCATGGACAGCATAATGAGTAAAGGTAACTCAGGTTGGTGGGATGGGAACGTAGGTTACGAAATCTATATCCGTTCTTTCGCCGATAGTAACGGAGACGGTGTTGGGGACCTTCCAGGGATAACCGAGAAATTGGATTATCTATCCTGGTTGGGGATTGATGTAGTCTGGATCACTCCTTTCTACCCTTCACCAATGGCTGATTTCGGTTATGACGTAAGCAATTATTGTGGAGTGGACCCTTTGTTTGGAGATCTTAATGACTTCGATCAATTAATCGAAGAAGCACATAGGCATGAACTTCGCGTCATAATTGACCTTGTCCCCAATCATTCATCTTCAGAACACCCATGGTTCCAATCTTCGAGAGTTTCGTTAGATGACGAATATAGGGGCTACTACCATTGGCGAGACCCTGCACCCGGTGGAGGTCCGCCAAACAATTGGGTTTCTCATTTCGGCGGCTCAGCATGGACGTTAGAGGAAGAATCCGGCCAATACTATCTCCACCTATTCTTGCCAGAACAACCTGATCTGAACTGGAACAATCCCAAAGTTATCCAGGAATTCGACGAGATTATTAATTTCTGGCTTGCTCGAGAAGTCGATGGGTTCCGTATTGATGTGGCACAGGGGCTAGTCAAGAACATGTTAATGCCCGATAACCCCATACGTTTCCCAATCACAGACGAGATGGGCCCACGTCAAGTTTTTGCTTCATTTGACCACCGCTACGATCTCGACCAAGGCGGAAATTTAGAGATTTTTCGAAGGTGGAGAAACCTGGTGGAACCACATAATGCTCTATTGCTTGGAGAGGTCTACCTCCGCGATAACGACCCAAATCGGGTTAGTCGGTATGTAAGTACAGGTAACGCTCTACATCG
>JAQWQL010000067.1 GCA_029244605.1 Acidimicrobiales bacterium
ATTTGATGAGTTCTTCCTGTCTCGAGTTCGCATCTAACTAGGCAACACAGCTCAGGATCTTTATATCTCTCAATAACCTCATACCGAGTTCTAGCCTCTTTGCCACCTGCAACTACTGCCCTCCGGACAGGATTTTTCGGGTCTCGCCCCAAAGGGGCATCAACAACTCCTCTTTCAGACTCCAAGTAGCCGAGCACCAAAGCTGTATAAACCCTCCCGATAGTTTTGTTTTGAATCTGCTGAGACAACTTCAGATAGCCTTCAGGGGTGAGAGCGGTCACGAGAAGTCCTGAGGTACCTTTATCTAGTCGGTGAACTATACCTGGGCGTTCGGGTTCACCGACTGTGGAAATTTTGGGATATAGCGACAATAGCCCGTTGACTAGTGTCCCGGTCTTATGACTTGTCGCTGGATGGACTACTAAGCCAGAAGGCTTGTCTATCACAACGAAATCTGGATCTTCATGCACGATAGGGATACTGATTGTAGGGTCTGCTTCTACCTTGAAAGAAGAACTTAGGTGACGTGACTCCACAACGATAAGGTCACCTGACACGACCTTATGGGAACCTTTTCGGATTACAAGATTGTTGCATAGAATTTCGCCATCTTGTATAGCCCTAGAAACCATTGACCGGCTTGCCCCAGTAATAAACGAGACCACCCTATCTACCCTCTCACCACCAAGAGCATCTGGGACGAATTCCCGAACAGCCATAACGTCCTTAACCATTTTCTGGCCCTTCTCTCAGCATTATGATTACCAATGTCGGGAGCCCTAGCACTAGAGCCATATCGGCAACATTGAAAATCGGCCACCATTGAAAATCGATGAAATCAATTACCCCGCCGTTTAGAAAACCATTTTTGCTTCTAAAGATTCGGTCAGTGGCATTCCCCAATACCCCTCCTAAGACAACACCGAATAGTGAAAGCTCTAGAGGTGTTTTAGCAGATCTCGATAGGTAGATAATTCCTAATGCCGCGACTAGGGCCACTACTGCGAAAAGTGTCGTGTACTCTGTGCCAAGCGAGAAAGACGCTCCCTTGTTTCGAGTTGTATTTAATTGCAGCGTCCAGAACAGCTCAATGGGATCTCTGCCCTCTAACTTAGCTACGACCAGTATTTTCGAGACCTGATCCAAAGCAAGAATTATTACTGTAGTAAATGATAAATACCGCATGCTCGGTGTTTCTATCGTCTTACTTTTAGACAGAGCTTTCACAAGAGGTACTCTTCTAGGGGCAATCTTAAGTCTGCCGTAACTTTTACGGCATCGGACTTAGTCTACCGTCTAAGGAAACCACCCGTCTTGTACTCCACTCGTTCAGCTGCCCATGGGATAGCTCTGAGTCGCTCTTTTGGAATCGACTTACCTGATACAAGGCAGATCCCGTATGTTCCAGCCTTGAGACGGTTTAATGCTTGGTCTATCTCATCAACCGCTGCTTGTGCATGAGCGCTTAGTGCTAAATCCCTCTCTCTTTCAACAGCTAGAGTGTCGCCTTCGCCACCTTCTTCATCGAATTGAACATCTCCAGGTTCTCGACCCTCTATCAGAGCATCTGCTTCTGCTCGGAGTGATTCCGCAGAGCGCACATACCTTGCCCTCTCCTCAAGCAGGAGTGCTTTTTGAGCTTTAAGGAAATTTTTATCGAATTGCTTTTTCTTTGCCGGAGCCTTCTTTGCCGGAGCCTTCTTTGCCGGAGCCTTCTTTGCCGGAGCCTTCTTCTTTGCCGGAGCCTTCTTTGCCGGAGCCTTCTTCTTTGCCGGAGCCTTCTTTTTTGCTGTAGCCATAGTCTCTTCCCAAACTAATGAAAGTTAAATTACCTATTGGTTTGGGGGCGAGTTTATCTGGTAGTTACTAAAACAATGGTGATATTTATAAACTCACGACTTTTTCTTTCAAAAAGTAATAGTTTTGCCCGATATAAAGCCAATGATCAACGAAATTTAAGAGTAACCTCAGTAACCTCTATGGATATCAATAATTAGCAAATTCATGAGCGACAAACCCTCCGATACCCCATATCCAAATGTTGGCCCCAAGCCAGACTTACCAAAGATCGAGAAGTCTGTCCTATCACGGTGGGCCAAGGAAGAGACGTTCAGGGCATCAATAGACGAGCGCTCAGAAGATAACGAATATGTCTTCTATGATGGGCCTCCATTTGCCAATGGACTCCCCCACCACGGTCACCTTCTAACGGGATACGTCAAGGACGTTATACCGCGATATCAGACAATGCGAGGGAAAAGAGTGGAACGCCGGTTTGGTTGGGATTGCCACGGGTTACCTGCCGAAATGGAAAGCGAGAAACAACTAGGTGTATCTGGAAGAGTCGCTATCACAGATTTCGGCATACAAGAGTTCAATGAGCATTGTGAAAAATCCGTACTCAAATATACAGATGAATGGGAAGAGATTGTTCGAAAACAAGCGCGTTGGGTTGATTTCAAGAACGATTACAAAACGATGGATTTACCTTACATGGAGTCTGTCATGTGGGCTTTTAAACAGTTGTGGGAGAAAGGCCTAATCTACGAGTCTTACCGAGTTATGCCTTACTCTTGGGGAGCTGAGACACCACTTTCTAACTTTGAAATACGTCTAGATGATGCCACTCGGCCCAGACAAGATCCGGCGATCACAGTAGCATTTGATTTAGACCAAGCCCCAAATGATCCGGGGCCGATGAAGATACTCGCATGGACTACAACGCCATGGACCTTGCCCAGCAACCTAGCTCTTGCCGTGGGAAGCGCAATCCAATACTCCATTCTCGAACATGACGACCAATACTTTGTCCTTGGGGCAGAAACAGTAGAGCATTATGAGGCCCAGTTCCCTGAAGCTAAGATTTCCGGAACTATTCTTGGGAGCGAACTCCTCAGAAGAAAATACACCCCGCTCTTCGACTTCTTTGTTGATTTCGACCCCAATGCCTTCCAAATAATCGAAGGAGACTTTATCGACACGGAAGAAGGAACAGGAGTGGTCCATATCGCCCCGGGATTTGGTGAAGATGACCAGAGAATTGCTGCTGAGAATCAAATAGGGACCTTAACTCCAGTGGATGACTCTGGATGCTTTACATCTGAAGTTGAGGATTGGGAAGGCGAAAATGTTTTCGATGCGAATCCCGACATTATCCGTTCATTACGCGAAAGCGGACAGCTAATTCGCCATGATAGTTACGAACATAACTACCCTCATTGTTGGAGAACAGACACTCCAATCATATATAAAGCCGTACCTTCTTGGTACGTGGAAGTTACCGCCATCAGGGAAAAACTACTTGAACTCAATCAGGAAATTAATTGGATACCATCCAATGTCCGTGATGGGCGTTTCGGCAAATGGCTCGAAGGTGCACGCGACTGGTCGATTAGCCGCAACCGTTTCTGGGGTTCACCAGTTCCTGTATGGAAAAGTGATAATCCCGAGTATCCGCGTATCGACGTGTACGGAAGTCTGGACGAGATAGAACACGATTTTGGTGTTAGGCCGGATAATCTTCACCGGCCCTTCATCGATAACTTAGTCCGGCCAAACCCTGATGACCCTTCGGGGGTGTCCATGATGCGAAGGGTCCCTGAGGTTCTCGATTGTTGGTTCGAATCTGGCTCAATGCCTTTCGCTCAGGTGCACTATCCATTTGAAAATAAAGAGTGGTTTGAAGAACATTTTCCAGCGGATTTTATAGTTGAGTACATCAACCAGACTCGAGGCTGGTTTTATACTCTCCATGTCTTAGCTGGCGCATTGTTTGAAAAACCCGCTTTCGAAAACGTAATCTGCCATGGAATTCTCCTTGCAGATGATGGAACGAAATTGTCGAAGAAACTGCGAAACTATACCGAACCTACCGAAATCTTTGAAAAGCAAGGATCTGATGCGCTCCGGTGGTATTTCATGTCATCGAATATAGTCCGCGGAGGTGACTCTCGAATTAGTGATCAAGGTATCGATGACGTCGTTCGTCAGATAATCACACCTATATGGAATGCCTATTCTTTCTTCACCCTTTACGCCAACATCGACAACTATAAAGCGACTTGGAAGACTGACAGCTCGAACCTTCTAGACCAATACATACTTTCAAAAACCCGTCTCCTAGTCGAGAATGTTACGCTTTCCATGGATCAATACGACCTACCAGGTGCTGCAAGCGAGATAAAATCCTTCATCGATGCACTGAACAACTGGTATATCCGGAGAAGTAGAGACCGTTTCTGGGCACCAGGAAGTCCAAATGATGATGCCGATAAACAAGCCGCTTACGATACTTTATATACTATTTTGAAAACCCTCAGTGAAACCTGCGCTCCATTTTTGCCCATGACAGCTGAGGAAATATATTCAGGTATCGAAGGTGTTCAAAGTGTCCATTTGGCACAATGGCCCAACTCCGAAGAACTCCCATCAAACCCTGAGCTTGTTGAAGCTATGGACCTAGTCCGAGATATCGTCTCAACCACACTCAGGGTTCGTGAAGATGCTGCTCTAAGAGTACGACTACCCCTTAGCAGCATAACCATCGCAGGCGATAACCTTTCCGGACTTGAAAAATACATAGCTATTATCAAAGACGAAGTAAACGTGAAGTCAGTCACCTTCTCTGATGACATCGCCACCCACGCTCAATTTATTCTAAAACCAGATGGGAAAAACCTAGGACCTAGGTTAGGTAAGGCTGTACAAGATGTCTTTAAGGATGCAAAGTCTGGAAATTGGGAATGGGTAAGTAACCAAAGGGTTCAGGTTGGTGACCACATCCTTGAAGAGAACGAATACTCTATCTACTTAGAAGCTAACGAAGGGATCACTGCTGGAGCCTTGGCGACCTCCAATGGGGTAGTTGTGCTAGATACAAATGTTACTCAGGACCTCATAAATGAAGGCCGCGCTCGAGATACTGTTAGGGCAATTCAGGAAGCTAGAAAAAGTCAAAACTTAATCGTCACTGACCGTATCCAAGTTCTAATCGATGCCCCCAGCGATATTCAGGAAGCCATAAGAGATCATCTCCCCTACATCGCTGAACAAGTTCTGGCAGTATCAATTGATTTTAAGACCCTTGATAACGGAAATAACACCAATCAAGGCGTCATAGACGGTGAGAGCATCACCATTTCTGTCACTCTTGCAAATCAATAATAAGAAAGCATGCTTCTACTCTTCATCAGAGAAGAACGACGAAATAGCAGCATCTGTTTCATCATCAACTAAGCCAAGCACACTTTCGTGAGGGTCGGAGTCACGCAACTCTTCGAAAAATCTATCTCCGGAAGTGTTTCCCTCCCCTGAAACAACTGGCGAAATTTGGGTTGGGGGACCATCTTCTTCGTCATCTTCTAACCAATAACTACTTATACCATCTTCTGCCCCAGCTGCTGCCGCATCAATCCAAGACTCTAGGTCCTCTGTTGAATGGACAAGACTTAGCTCTGGCGGCATCTCTTCTTCAAGCTTCTCTACCTGACCCTCTTGAAGGTTCTTCTGTTCCTTTATCCCATTATCCTGGATTTCGTTCAAAGAGATCACCCCCTCTTCAGAATCTGGTTCTTCCATCGGGTACGCTTCCCTGTCGTTAACAACGAAATCTGGATCGCTTTGGACTAGTCCCAAACCCTCCACATCTTCCTCAATGGCCAGCAACTCAAAGTCACTATCTTCTATGATCCCCCGCATTTCATCAAGCACTGTTAGAAGTTGATCCTTCCCAGCATTCAACTGACCTTCCAAAAATCCGCATTTATCTTCTAAGGTCTTTTGTTTTGAATTAAGTTCTTTGAGCGCTTCGTTTAGGTCACTTTGTGATTGTTCAGCCATTTTTCTAGCTTCTTCAACCACTACTCTCTTGATATTGTCTGCTTGCGCTTCAGCGGAAGCAATAAGCTGTTCAGCCTGAGCTGCAGCTTCTTTCGTAAGTGAGTCTGCTGTACGTTGCGCTGCCGCAAGTAAACGTTGTGCGGACCCCTCTGGATCAAAAAGTTCTGCATCTTCAACCTGGTCAGAGGAACTTCCTATATTCTCTGATTCCAACAATTCAGCGAACCTGCCTAAGAACGAATCAACTTCCTCTACGTCATATCCGCCTCTACGAAGTTTTGAGAATCGTACATTCCGAATAAACTCCGAGGTTAAAAAATTTGGGGTCGGATCGGAAAGGGCCATGCCAAAATGATACTAGGTTTAGGGGGGTCGGTCAGGGATTACCCATCCGTCCAATTAATGATGGCTAAGCAGAAATAGAGCCACC
>JAQWQL010000046.1 GCA_029244605.1 Acidimicrobiales bacterium
CTTAAATCAGTGCCGTATTTCCAACCAAGTACTGCGGCTGCTCGTTGAACATCTGCCAGTGTCGTCCCTGATTGAGCAACCAATTGTCCCGATGCGTCATCTACCTCTTCGATAGCGCTCATCCTTTTTAAGGAAAGAACCAGCTCTCCATTCATTGGTGTAGCTCCGCCGACCATACCAGTATTCCCTCCTTGGGGGACAAGGGCGGCAGAATGTGCAAAGCACCACTTTAAGACTTGCGAAACCTCTTCTGTATTTTTTGGTAATAGTATGGCGCTAGTGAATCCTGTATATCGTCTTGTCCAATCTACGGTGTAGCTGGCATGGAGGGCTTTATCAGTAATAATCCCTTCAGGGCCAAGAATGTTGCTCAAGCTTTGCAGTTCCATTTATAGAAATTGTAACAGTGTTCTAGAATTCTGAAGAAAAGAAACCCTTAGTGTTTTCTCAAGTCAGGCCTTCGCTCCATTTGCTTCTACACTTTTATATGATGACTTCCAAACCTATAGACACCCCTGATAATCAAGTAAACGCAATGTATGCTTATTGCCTTCGTTTCTTTTCTGAACTTCAGTCTTTAGGTATAACCACTGCAGTAATTTCCCCTGGATCCAGAAGCACACCCTTAGTTCTCTCGGCGGAAGCAGTTGGGTTGGAATTGGTAGTTCACCTTGATGAACGGTCCGCAGCTTTTCATGCCTTAGGAACGGCAAAAGTATCCGGTGTCCCTTCGGTTTTAGTTTGCAGCTCGGGTACTGCGGCAGCAAATTACCTTCCCGCAGTTATCGAAGCTAATCATTCGCAAACCCCCATGATCATTTGTACGGCTGATCGGCCTCCGGAACTCAGACAATGGGGGGCAGGCCAAACAATTAATCAAGTTGGACTTTACGGGGAAAACATTCGTTGGGGTTATGACCTTCCAGTAGTTTCTGAGGTTGATGAGAATCTCGCCCGCAGCGTGGCTTTACGAGCCTGGTCGGCTTCAACAGGCCGCATGCAAGGCCCAGTTCATTTAAATTGGCCATTCCGAGAGCCTCTTGAACCTTCCCAAAATCTTATTGCCCCTGAAGCAACACTTAGCCCCAATTCATTTCATCAGAAAAGCCAGATTGGAGATTCCTTGCTTTCTGGTCTTGCACACCAGTACGAGCGCGGCCTCATTACTGTTGGGCCCAACAGTCTGGAGAGAGATGACCTCGATGCTCTCGTAGCGTTTAGTTCAAAAAATGGGTGGCCAATACTTGCAGACCCATGTTCGCAGCTTCGAGATGCGGAAAACTTTTCAAGGGCTCCCATAATTACCTCAGGGGAGCTTCTCCTCGCAGCTGAAGAGTTCACTTCACTCCTCGATCCGGTAGAAGTAATTGTTCATGTCGGACTCCCAGCGACTTCAAAAGCGTACCGTTTATGGAATCAGGGGCACCCACCGGAAAGGTATGTGCTTGTTTCTCCTGCTGTCGATTGGGCTGACCCCTCGCATAAGGTAACCGACGTTATTGAAGATTCAATTAGGAGTTCCTTCTCACTCTCTTCATCAGGGAGAGGGCAAGGTACTGATTGGTGCCAGTTCTGGGTAAGCCATAACAGATCTGCTGTTGCAATAATCGAGGATTATCTAGGAGAAAGTAAATGCGAGCTCTCCGCAACAGCCGAAATTCTTTCATCGCTACCATCTGGGGCGGCCTTGATGCTATCGAACTCTATGGCCGTTAGAGATGCAGAGTTGGTATTCCGGAATGCTGGAACTGATATTACAGTTGTCAGCAATCGAGGAGCTAACGGCATCGACGGAATAATATCCACCGGCGTAGGCGCTTCGACAGCTAGCGACGGCCCATGCCTTATTCTTGTGGGGGATGTCGCCGCAGCGCACGATGTGGGAGGGCTAATCGCAGCAGGAAGGCTACAAAGCAATGTTGTTATCGTTGTTATCGATAATGGCGGAGGCGCGATTTTTTCATTCCTCCCAGTAGCTCAAAACATAGACAAAAGAAATTTTGATGCCCTTTTCACCACTCCCCATAACACTAATTTCTTGGAGATATCTTCAGCTGCTGGCATCAAATCTGAATTGATTGGGTCACTTCCAGACATTGAGCAACTCCTAGCTGACGCGTATGCATCGGATGGCCCTAAGTTGTTTATATATAGGTCAAGTGTTGAAGAAACAGTGAAAACATATGAAAGTATCAGAACGAAATTTCAGTTATCTTTTCGCGAGGGATGATGCTTCGAACCGATAGTGGAGAAGCGGTTGATCTTTGGGTACGTGATGAAGGTGAAGGACTTCCGGTCGTGCTACTGCATGGCTTCACCGGCAGTGGGGAATCTATGTCAGGATTGGTTTCATCTAGTACCAATAGGATAATTATCCCAGACCTTATAGGGCATGGACTGAGCCCAGCTCCAGATGAACTCAGCGTTTATAGAATGAACGAAATGGTTGAGCAGCTTCACCAATTGATTCAAGAGAAACTAAACGAGCCTGCAGTATTATGCGGCTATTCAATGGGGGCTCGACTTGCCTTGTCGTATGCCTTCAAGCACGCACAAGAGATATCTGGATTAGTTCTGATCGGTGGAACTCCAGGAATTGAGGATCAGGAAGAAGCTATAGAGCGAGCTGGGAAAGATGCTCGACTTGCCTCTTGGATAGAAAGCGCAGGAGTGTCGGCATTTGTAGATTATTGGGAGCGTATCCCTCTTTTTGCATCGCAGTTTCACTTACCTGATGTGACGAAAAAATCCGTTCGACGGATACGACTTGCCCAACGTTCCCACGGAATAGCGAATAGTCTCCGTATGGCGAGCACTGGACTGATGAGGTCGATGTGGGGAGATCTGGAGGAGCTACAGATCTCTACTCTTCTTATTACCGGAGCTTATGATGAGAAGTTCACCGGAATAGCACAGCAGATGGAAAGAACACTTCCATCGGGTCGCCATGCCACAATTCCCGATGCTGGGCATGCTGCTCACATAGAAAATCCGGTAGTCGTCAAAAGTTATATAGAGGAATTTCTAAGGAGACCATGAGCGGCATGATCTTAGAAGTTTTCGATATTGACCTTCCAATGCGAGAAGCTCTTATCACATCGCAGCAGAGGTTATCTCGAAGGTCGGGGCAGGAACTTCATCTTACTGATCAAGGGGTTACAGGAAAAGGAGAAGTACTCCCTTTGCCTTTCTGGTCGAAGGTGACTGATCTAGAGACCAAAGAGGAACTTAAAGAAATTCAATCAAACCCAGAAGAGTATTTAATGAGCGCGCAAAGTTTCTCGCTTGAAGTCCAAGCCGGGATGTCATCCGCTTTATGGGCACAGAAAGCTGCCTTGCTCGACGAACCCTTATGGTCTTTTCTTGGTGGGACTTCGGATCAACTATTTGTGAATGCTCTTATTGGAGGAGGAACTGAAGCGGAGTTTCGAAATTCGTTAGAGAAAGCGATGAACAATGGGTACGGGACGATCAAAGTAAAGATGGGGTTCCCCGAGGACCAGAGAAGGCTCAAGATAGTCTCCGAACTGATCAGGTCTGAAACCAAGGTTCGTCTCGATGCGAACTGTTCTTGGACTCTTCGAGAGGCAGTGGAGATAACCAGAGAAGCTACAAAACTTTTCCGCGATCAGCTTGAGTATGTTGAAGACCCCGTTTCTACTATTGATCAACTTCACCAAGTGCGAGCCGATCTACCTGTCGCAGTAGCTACGGATGCTCTTACCCCAGATGTGGAGGCTATCGAGCAGGTAATTAGTATGGGGGAGGTTAATCATGTAATTCTTAAGCCTCTCTTATTAGGAGGAATCGACTCCGTACTCGCTCTTTCAAAGGTTTTACGGAGTGCGGGAGTCACTCCTGTGATCTCGTCTTCTTTTGATGGGCCAGCAGGGTTAACGTCTTGGTGTCATTTGGCTGCAGCTATAGGGCCAAACACCACTCACGGTCTAGGGACAGCAGCTCTGATAGATGATATGCGGATGAAGCCTTTAATTCCTAGAGATGGGGTTATCAAACTCAGTAGCTGAGAGAAGACTCTGTTTTGCTACTTTCCCTGAAGTTGTTTTTGGTAAGCGATTCACGATGTGCAAGGCTCGTGGTAGAGCGAATCTGGGGAGGACTTCACTTAATTCTTCTCTTATTTGCTCTAAAGATATGGTAGTCTCTTTATCTTTTGGGACTACGAACGCTGTAACCACTTCCCCCCATTCCTCGTCTGTGTTTCCTACTACTGCAACTTCACTTACCCAAGAAAGTCCGGTAAGCGCTCTCTCGACAGTAGCTGGCCAAATCATTTCCCCACCCGAAACAATTACTTGTTCCATTCTCCCAAATACTTTCAGTTTCCCATCCTTGTCAAGCTCTCCACCATCTCCAGTTGGGAACCATCCATCATGCGTAAATGGTAAAAGGCCATTTCGGTAGCAGCGCAATAAGCTAGGCGATTTTATGAAAACCTGCCCATCCGCGATCTTTATCTCTACTCCCTCCAGCGGGATACCATCGTAAACGACACCACTTGCTGTCTCAGTCATTCCATACGTAGCTACAACATTCGTGGGAAGACCCATAGGGATGCTTGAACCGCCAACAAGTACCTTTCGGAAAAGTGAAACATCGACTCGCCGCATTGCCGTAACGACGAGCGAAACAAGGGTAGATCCTGAACGACCAACCTCCTCACAAGCACTCGCTGAGAACTCGCTATGAACTTCAACTTCTGTTCCAGTGAGTAAAGCTCTAGTCACCACCGACAGTCCGCCGATGTGGGAGACTGGGATGCAACAAAGCCAGCGGTCGCTTACTGGATCAACAAGTAAACTTTCAGACGTCATCTTCGCTGAAGCTACAACAGCATCGTGAGTAAGTACGACACCTTTAGGTGATCCACCTGTTCCGCTCGTAGCAACAACTAAGGCATCGCCATCCTCAACGGGACGACCAGTTAGTTCCTGTTCCGAATCGGTCGTAATCACCTTTGATGCACCCATGCGCTTGACAAGTTTGTGACGCTCTTCAAGTGGAAGTCTTTGATCGACCGGAAATGCAGCATGACCTTCATCCCAAATTTTCTGGAGGGAAGAAACAAATAGTTCACCACCGGGTAGGTCAAGGGCAACAAGCTTAGGCACCCTTCTACTTTGCCAGATCTGCGAGACATAGGGTATTTACTGTTAAATCAACTCCATGGCCACTGCATCTGCAAAATTCAGGTAAGTTTCAGCAATGGCTCAACATAATGTCTGTGTATTCTGTGCGTCGAGCTTGGGTAGAGATCCTTCGTACTCGAGATTAGCAACGGAGGTAGGAGAAATAATAGCCAAATCTGGCATGGGCCTGATCTATGGAGGGGCATCGATAGGCCTCATGGGAAAGGTGGCTGACGCCACGCTAGAAAACGGGGGACAAGTAACCGGCGTAATCCCAGATGGCCTCCGAAGTCGCGAACTAAACCACAAAGGCTTAACTGAACTTCTCATCACGAAAGATATGCACGAACGCAAAAGAATCATGTACGAACGCTCGGACGGTTTCCTTGCCCTCCCTGGAGGGATGGGAACCCTAGAAGAAGTCTTCGAATCCGCTACATGGACAAAGCTGGGATTTCACAAAGGACGAAAGAATAAGCCCGTCATCCTAGTTGGAAGCAGCACTTTTTGGTCGCCTTTAATGTCCTTTCTAGACATGCTTGCCGAAGAAGAACTTATGAAAGTTAGCGATAGGGAAATAGTCTCCCACGAGGAAAATCCCAAAGACGCTGTAGATCGACTTCTTGGCTATTTCGGCAGCCTATAACGAGTTAGAACAATAATTCGGAAAATCTAGATTCTGAGTCCTACACTTTCCATATGAATATCAAATGGGTAGGGGCGAAAAAAACTGTCTACGATGCTCTTGGCGGAAGCAGATGGTTCGAAGAGCTCGTTGAACACTTTTATGAGAATGTTGAAAAAGATCAACGAATCCGCCACTTATACCCCGATGACCTAACGCTCCCGAAAAAAAACACGTCAGATTTTCTAATCCAATACTGGGGAGGGCCGTCAACTTATTCAGACAGAAGAGGACACCCGCGCTTACGAATGCGGCACGCCCCATTTCAGATAGGTCAAGAAGAGCGAAATGCGTGGATGGAAAGCATGACAAGTGCGCTAGAAACTATGCATCCACCCACTGAGATCATGGAAGCAATGCTGGAGTATTTTGACATGGCTGCCACTCATATGGTCAATACCGAAATTTAAACATTGCCTCTGGAGATAACCTCATACCTTCAGAATTGATAGGCTGAAGGTCTATTGGAGGATAGATGAAAACACTGGGATATACCCCGTTCGATTGCGACAACCATTACTATGAGGCCCTCGACGCCTTCACTCGCCATGTGCCCCGAGAGTGGCAAAAACGCTGCGTCCAATGGTGTGAGGTTGAAGGAAGAAAATACCACCTCGTTGGTGGCGAAGTTA
>JAQWQL010000052.1 GCA_029244605.1 Acidimicrobiales bacterium
CAGTCGGTTCAGGAATTAGAACCTGCTGCTGACCCTCCAATCTCGATGATTGGGACTCATCAGCGACAGAACAAGACAGGGTAAACCCGATTAACATTAAGGGTAAGAAACAACGAAGGCTCACAGCGCTAGGTTATGTGGTTAAAGTGATTTCCACTACTGAAAGAGTTTTTGAAATATGGCGATACTGATAGATGATCCAATATGGCCTTTTCGTGGGGAACTATGGGCCCACCTAGTAAGCGATGAAAGTTATGATGAACTTCACAGATTCGCTGGAGATATTGGGATACCTAAACACACATTCCAAGGTGACCATTATGATATTCCAAAACGTTTGTGGGCAACCGCTGTAGACGCTGGTGCGACCCCTACTGACCCTCGTGTTCTAGTACGAAAATTACGTGAAGCTGGATTAAGAAAACGAAAGGTATCTGGCTAACCGAGAACAAGTTTGAAAAGAATTAACATTCATTCGTAAACATCTGAAAGAATGGATGATAGCTAACTGGACTCAACTCTAAGAAGCAGAAAAGAAACAGCTGATAAATGCCAACCGAAAAGATTCAACTTACCCTTCCCGCTTCTGAAGAGTACGAGGAAATCGCCCAAACTGCTATTGCCCATTTAGCGATCCGTCGAGGGTTCACTCTTCCAGAAGTAGAAGATTTGCGCCTAATAATGGGAGAAGTAACGCGGCTTCTTTTGAACTCCGAAGGGAATACAGAAAATATCCATCTGAATTATGAAGTGACCAAAGATCATTTGATGCTGGAGGCTTACTTGGATGAATCTACAAAGGGACCTCTACCTCAAAAAGACATAGAAAGATTTTCTGAAGTGGTCAGTGAACTTCTGGACCAACTTTCAATCGACAATGAGAAAAACTCTATCTTGTTGACGAAATACCGTTTGGGTTCTGAAACCTTAGTTCACCCCCGTTGAACCAAACCCTCCATCACCTCGGTCACTTGAAGGTAGGGAATCCATTTCGTCAAATTGAACTTGCTCTACCTTTTGAATAACTAGTTGGGCGATTCGCTCACCTCGAACAACATCGAATGGCGTACTCGGATCGGTGTTAATCAATAAGATCTTAAGTTCTCCTCTGTATCCGCTATCGATAAGACCTGGAGAGTTGAGAACCGAAACGCCATTCTTTACTGCTAAACCACTTCGTGGCTGGACAAAACCCGCATATCCTTCTGGTATTGCCAAAGCTATGCCAGTTGGCACTAAGGCCCGACCGCCGCCGGGCTGTATAGTCATATCTTCAGCTGCCAACAAGTCACAGCCAGCATCACCTAGCTTCGCGTATTTCGGTAAAGGTAAGTCAGGATCTAAACGTTTTATAGGAAGTTTCATTACTGGCGAACAATACACCCCTCTGGAACGTCGTGCTTAATAGAACAAGATTCTTCTATACGCATAAAATGGACGATAATCCTTTAGAATCAGCGAACATGCTTGCTTGGATTGATCTTGAGATGACCGGACTAGATCCGGAACAACACATAATTGTTGAAATCGCAACACTCATTACTGATGACGCGTTAAATCTAATCGCTGAAGGACCTAATCTCGTTATATCTGCGACTGAAGAGCAATTAGAGAAGATGGACACAGTCGTCGTTGAGATGCATACCAAAAGCGGTTTACTAAATGAAATCAAGGCATCGGAAATCACACTCGAAGAAGCTGGCACGCAGACCGTGTCCTTCTTAAAAGAACATATACCCAAAGGGGGTACTGTTCCTCTTTGCGGTAACTCTATTGGTACTGACCGTAGATTCTTAGCTAAGTGGTTACCAGAGATTGAGAATTTCCTACATTATCGTTCAGTTGACGTTACCAGCATCAAGGAATTGGGAAAACGGTGGTTTCCGAAAGTTACTTCTTCAGCTCCAGAAAAAGATGGCGGCCATCGGGCCATGGATGATATCAAAGCTAGTTTATTGGAACTTCAGTACTACAGAGATAATCTTTTTATCGACCCCAACAACATCAAGCTCGATACTGAAGGTAGCTGAGAAAGGTCTGGAGAATTGACCCGCCCAAAAAAGCAGGAGCAGGAAGATGCTTCGGAAGAGATAACTGAAGTCGCTACAGGAGTACTTAGAGCTCAGCTTCCGATTAACCTACCGGGACTCGGACATGTGAATTGCTACATCTTAGAAGATGAACGCGGGATAGCTGTCATTGATCCTGGCCTGCCAGGTGATGATTCATGGGATGCACTGACTCTAAGACTGAAAAGTGCTGGGTATAAGCCTGAAAATATACATACCGTGATTGTTACCCATTCACATTTCGACCATTTTGGTGGTGCTGAAAGAATTAGAGAAGTGTCCCGCGCAGATATTCTGACTCATGAAAACTTTAGAAATGCCTTTAACAGTAGAGAACTTCTAGAGAATGAAGATTCCAGCGATCTCGACCCAAATTCTGAAGAAGCACAACAGAGAGTAATTGAACGAATATTCTCTGAAAGACTTCCGTGGGGTTCTCAGAGAACAATGCCACCAAAAAAAGAAATTGAACGATTTAAGCAAATGGGAAGATTTAACTCGTCTTGGTTTAAGACCCCAACTCCTACTGTTGAAGTCCGTGATGACGAGACAATTTTTCTTGCACGACGCGAATGGATAGCTGTACATACCCCTGGACATACCAATGACCATTTGTGCCTATGGGATCCTGAGAACGGCATCATGTTTTCGGGCGACCATGTGCTTCCTACCATCACTCCACATATCGGAGGTATCTCTCCTGAGAAGGACCCCTTAGCTAAGTTCTTTGAATCCTTGCATAAAATGACGAACTACGAAGGTGTATCTATCGCCCTCCCAGCACATGGTCAACCTTTCGTTGATCTTGGAGCTCGTGCTTTGGAAATAGTAGAGCATCATGAAGAGCGGCTAGATACCATCCGAAAAACTGCAGGGAACCTCCCCGATGGGACGGTGACGGAATTTATGAAAGCATTGTTCAGAGAAAGATCTTGGGGAGATATGGCTGAAAGCGAAACATACGCCCATCTCGAACATTTACGAGAACTAGGGGAATTAAGAAAAACTGAATCAGAGGGTATTTCACGGTATTCGGCTGAAAATACTCTATAAAGAGGCACCTAATTTAATTCATTTGACAAAAGAGTCGTTAGCTGTTCCCCTTAGATAGGTAATATTTCTGCTTTAAAGCCCTTTTTCAATGAACTTGGGTGGATGAGCGGAAGTCTGACAATATGATTAGTAACTCGAGAATTAGCTTTTGTAAGGAAGCCAGCATGGTGTTAATTAAACGCATTTCCAAAGATTTGGTTCAAGCTAACGCTGCGCGTCTCTTCTCATCTCTTGGAAACTCAGACAAATCCGAACACCTATCTACTACATACTTTCTTAATACCAACGGCTTTGGTCATACAGGTCATTTTTGGGCCACGACATATAAGCCTTCTACCGGTCGGCCGAAGGAGTACCACCTCTAAATAGATTGACATATTTAGACTAAAGACTCACAAGGCCGTCGGATAAATCCGGCGGCTTTCTTCTTTTTTCTCAAACACAACACCTATGAAAGGAAATACAAAATGACAATGACAACTTTTGAATACCCAGTAGAAGAATGGAAGGCGCTAGCAAGCTGTGCCAGTGTTCCAGGAACAGTAGGGAATATCTTCTTCTCTGAAGAAATACATGAAATCAGTAAAGCGAAATCTATCTGTGCAAGATGTCCAGTGATATCACCATGTCTAGAAGGAGCTATCGAAAGAGAAGAACCTTGCGGAGTGTGGGGAGGCCAATTGTTCATGAACGGAAAGGTTCTAATGATTAAACGAAGACGGGGAAGACCTTCAAAAATTCTCCGTCCGGAAGAACAAATGCCACAAATACCCGTACCTGAACACCTGCAAGAGCTCTTAAAAACAGCTTAAGCCCCTGAACTGGTACCGCCTTAACTTTGCGGAGCAACGGACAAAGCGAGCTCCAATCAAATATAGACTCCTCGGGCACCTTTAGGTGCCCGAGGTACGGGCGTTAAATAGGTTCTTCAAGCGGGAAAGTTCACTCTTGCCGTGCTACCCGTCTCGAGCGCTTATTTCCACGCTAGGTTTCATGAGAGATATGACTATTGAATTTCCAGTTGAAAGAAATGAATTAGAAAAAAATAAGAAAAGCCGAATCATCCCCGTAGCCGTCGGATTGTTCATTTTGATTCTTTTAGTTCTGGTTTTTACACAATGGGCTGTTGATTCCCCAAGCGAAAAATCAGGAGTTTTCTCGCCATCTACCGAACTCACAAATGGTGAAGGAGTTGTATTTGATTTTGCTCAGCTCCAAGGAGGCCCAGTCGTTGTTAATTTCTTTGCCTCATGGTGCACTCCATGTAGAACAGAGATGAAAGAAATTGAAGAGGTCTCTTCCATATGGGGAGATCGAGTAACTTTTGTTGGTATTAACAGTCAAGAAACAAGCCTAGATGAAGCAAAGAAACTTGTTGAGGAGACTGCAGTTACATACACAATTTTATACGGTGGTGATGGCAAACTACTAGAAGAAGTAGGAGCCGTTGGAATGCCCTTTACACTTTTCGTTAATCCGGATGCCTCTATCGCCGGAAGGTATTTAACTACCCTAGGCCAAAAAGAATTGAACCAATATTTAGAGAAGTACTTTGGCTAATGATTGATGTAGATCTAGCTTTCCCGCTTGCAGCGGGTTTAATCGCTGCCTTTAATCCTTGCGGATTCGCTATGCTCCCTGCATATCTTGCATATTTTCTAGGCCATGAATTAAAGAATCCACCAGATGGATACCAGGGGTTTTTAAATGGTGTGAAGGTGTCTTTAACTCTCTCTACGGGGTTTGTTTTTGTCTTTGCTTTAGTTGGAATACTTACAAATACTGTAATTTCTGAAAGTTCCATTGAAGAGAGAGCAGGGTATATAACTTTTCCAATCGGAATAGTTCTAGTCCTTCTGGGACTATCGATGATTCGCGGATATCAACCAAATTTAAAAATCCCTGGTCTCCGAATCAAGAATTTCAATAGACAGCTTCCTTCGATATTTCTTTTTGGAGTTTCGTACGCGATTGTTTCTATCGGTTGTTCGGCACCTATCTTCTTCATCACCGTTGGGAGTTCTTTTAACAGGGACGGAATTGTTAACGGAGTTGCAGTGTTCATTACCTACGCGCTCGGAATGAGCATAGTAGTGGCATTTCTAACTATTAGTTTGGCAATGACACGAACCATGGTTGCAAAAAACATGAAACGGGTACTTCCCTATTTAAGCCCTATTTCGGGACTCCTTCTCACCGGAGCAGGGTTCTTCCTCGCATCATATGGATGGTGGGAAATTCAAGTTTCAAAAGGGAATTATTCTTCGAATATCTTTGTAGATATATCTCTTAGAGGATCTGGAAGGCTAAGTGCTTGGGTAGATAACGTTGGAAGCGGGCGTTTTGCTATGGCGTGTCTGATGTTTGTCTTGCTTTCTTTTGTTTGGGTTATCTCTTCTCAAATACAAATCAGCTCAAGACGGCACATTACAAGAATTGCATGCTTTCTTTTTGTATTGGCTCTAGACCTATTCGCATACAGCTTCGACCTTCTTCTTATACCTCTTATTCGAACAGTATGTGATTTCCCTGAACGTGTTTCAAACTGGTTCTTAGATCCACTACGGTGGTCAACATTTTGGGAGCTTTGTGGATGCTTTTTCCTTGCTGCGGCATTAAACGTCGTTATTCGTTCGCGAATTACTGCTCCCCCCGATGTCCAGGTTTCAGGGTCACAGAATTCATCTACGGAAGAAAGTCCTAATTAGCTGATGATTTCAAAGTTATTGGACCGTGAAGATGTAGTTGAAGAGCTTGAGCTACGGTCATCTTTTGGGTTCATGGCCTACCATGGAGGTTCTTTGGAAAAAGCAACGGATGTCATAGCTCGTGAGGCGGCAGAACGCTCAAACTCTTCCTATTACGGTTTAATTCAAAGCCATGAAGATCCAATTCATTTTGCCTCGACACAATTACTTGAAGAGAAAAGTGGACCTCTAGAACTTTTCCTTAATCACATTCAGGTTGTTACAACGATTCATGGCTACGGAAGAGAGCACCTCTTCTATTCCGTCCTGTTGGGAGGTAGGAACCGACAACTCGCAGAGCATTTCGCCCCAATCCTTCGGGAAGCACTCCCATCATATAAATTCGAAACTGAGTTGGAAAATATTCCGAAGGAACTCCGTGGGCAGCACCTGAAGAATCCTGTCAATTATCCACCTCTACAAGGGGTTCAATTGGAATTACCTCCCACTCTGCGTTGGAACCGCGAAGAGTGGGGCTGGTCTGACATTGGCGGGATCGGACGAGCCAAGCACGTAGATCAATTTATTGATGCACTAGTACTTGGAGTAGAGCGATGGAAAACTTTGGAGTAACTCTTCACAAAAAATAATGAAGCCCCATTGCGACGGTACCCATTACTGTCATTACACAGGCCACAAGGAGCTTTCAACGATCTTTGTGGGGGCCGCCCCTCATGGGACTTCGTTATATAGTCAACCCTGTTTCATCTGATATAACTAATCAGATAGCACAAATTAACATGAACGTAACACACATGTAACCCTAACTGCGAGGGCTCTAATCGCCCTCGCAGTCGAAAGTGAATTTATATTTCACGAGCTAGAAACTGCAAAATTCAGTTAGGCTTATCCAACGAACCGTGCATACGTTACATCAAATGAGTCCTGAAGTCGCCCCGGGTGGGGATTATCTCTCTAGATGTGATATACATGTATTTCTCCTTAGAGCCTGCGAGAGGAATCCGTTATTAGAGAACCTCAGGTGGTCAGCTCAGTAAATTGATAACTCACGTTAACAAGGTTGTTAGAAATTATTAAATCGAGAAGGGGTCTAGGTAACGATTCGTGAACATCTATAGAACAAGATGATCTGTAAGGAGTGATTAAGATCCTTCATGGTGCGAGTCGTTCAATCGACCACCCATCATCTTCTCGAGAATACCGAATACGGTCATGGAGACGGTCTGGCCTTCCTTGCCAAAATTCAATCATGGTTGGTCTGATCCGGTATCCCCCCCAGTGTTCAGGTCTCGGTATCGGACCATCCCCGAACCTTTCTAAAGTCTCTTTATACCGGTCTACTATAATTTGGCGGCTGGTGATCACTTGCCCTTGTGGAGATGCCCATGCTCCAATTTGATGCCCCCTTGGTCGTTGTGAAAAGTAGTCATCGGATTCTTCCTCTGTCGCTACCTCTACTAGTCCATGAACTCTCACCTGCCGATGCAAGAGTAACCAACCGAAAGTTAAAGAGACTTTGGGGGAAAGAGAAAACGAAGTTGCTTTATCGCTTCGATAATTCGTAAAGAAGACGAATCCGGCTTTATCTACTTTTCGTACTAAAACAAAACGAGACGAAGGATATTCTTCTTCATTGACACTTCCTATGACAGCAGCATCTGGTTCAGGAATGAGCGCTTCCTTTGCCTCACCGTACCAAATCTTGAACTGCTCAATAGGGTTCTCTAGGACATTCTCAGCGTCAATTCCTTCTTCTTCGTATCCTTTTCGAAGTTCAGATATATCCACCCATACATTGTTTCATGGATCACTCATTTGCGGTACTTATCTCTTGAATCGAAAGAGAACATAGTATTCTTGAGTTTCGCCGCTACCGTCATGAGTTGTGAATCGTCATCAAGTAACCGCAGTCTGTTGTGGTGGGATTATCGGAGCGGTAACCAGATGGGGTCTTATAGAGATTCTCCCTACATTTACTCATTGGCCTTGGCATATTCTTCTGATTAATGTTTCCGGTTCTGCAGCTTTGGGTCTTTTGGTCGGGCATTTAATCGAATCACCAAATAAACTTCTTTTCTTAGCAGCAGGCACTGGTTTCTGCGGCGCATTCACAACTTTCTCCTCATTCACCATTGAGATTGCAACAGCTATAAAGGCACGAGAATACTTCAATAGTATTAGTTTTCTCGTAGCTTCAATTCTCGGAGGGCTTCTTGCATATCAGATTGGTAAACGTGCCATGAAGTCAGGGAAAGCAAGAATATGAGCGATTTCATGAATTCTGACTGGTGCTTTTTCGCATTTTCACAGAACAAAATGTTCACTCTTGTTTTCTTTATCCTTCTTGCTGCCATTGGTTCGTTACTGCGGTGGATACTCCAGAATCCGCAGAGGTCACATAAGTTCATGGGAACTTTTCTCGTAAACGTAATCGCTTCTTTCCTCTTAGGATTCTTACTAGGTGGTTCTCCTTCAGGTGAAATGATTTCGATTGCCGGAACTGGCTTTCTTGGATCTTTCTCTACCTTCTCTACTGCCATGATGGAAGCAAACGATACCCTCGAACGTCAACAGAAACTTTCGGCCGTGTTCTACCTTGCATCGTCAATTGTTGCTGGAGTAGCAGCTGCTTTACTTGGTTTAGAGGTCGGAGCAAGATAATCCATTAATATTGAAAACATGAAGAATCCTATTTCGTTGATTATCTGGTCAGATTTTTTATGACCGTGGTGTTATGTTGGGACGGTTCGTCTTGAAGATGTAAAAGAACACTTCGGTAATGAAGTAGAAGTAACTTGGAAGAGCTTTCTTCTGAAGCCAGAAATGAAGACACCCAATCGTGAAAAGTTTGAGCAATATTCAAAGGGGTGGAATCTGATTCAGAATCAGGAACCACGGACAAAATTTCGCTCTTGGCAAGGTGATTCGACACCCCCTAGTGGGAGTCTCCCTGCGCAAGTAGCCCACAAGCTGGTATCAACCCTTTGGCCTGAACTATCAATGGCTATGCATCACCGCTTGCTGGAAGCTTATTTCTCAGAGAATAGAACTATTTCTGATTGGGGTGTATTGGCTGAATTAGTATCTGAAATCGGTGAAGATCCCTCTTTCTTCCTTTATGAACTTGAGGCACAGAAAGGCGTTCTAGCTGATCAGGTTATAAGCGAACATAATGATGCTGTAAATCAAGGAATTACGGCAGTTCCTACAACTCTGATCAATAAGGTTCTTCCTGTTCCAGGAGCGCAAGAGAGCGAAACATATATTAACTGGATTGAACGTATCATTGAACGATCTGAGTAAGCCACTACTTTTTTGCTACGATTTTTCACCTTTGCGAAGTTGTAAACGGTCGACCTTGTCAGATGTGTTTCTAGGTAGTTTATCGATGATACGGATCGCCTCGGGGAGCTTGTATGTAGCCAATTGGTTCTGAGCATGCTGTCGTAAGCTCTCCAATGTTGGTGGGTCATTTACGTCAACTGGCACGATCACAGCAACACCTATTTCACCCATTACTTCATCATTTCTGGGGATAAGAGCAATTTCAGAAACTTTGGGATGTGTTGAAATCGTCTTTTCGACTTCAAGTGGGAAAACGTTATAACCTCCCCGTATAAACATCTCACTAGTTCTTCCAGCCAAATTGAAGCATCCTCTATCATCTTGATACGCTAAGTCACCTGTCTTAAGCCACCCGTTGACAATTGTTTCAGCTGTTGAATGAGGGTCATTCCAGTAGCCTTGCATCATGGCATCAGACTGAAGCCATATTTCTCCAACTTCTCCAGAAGAAACTGGGTGCCCTTCATTATCCCTAACAGTTGCTTTGACCCCCGGACGCGAACGTCCGACCGTATATAAGGTTTCTTGATCATCAGCGTCCAAGGCAGTTCCTAGGCCCACACCGCCAGATTCAGTAGAACTATAACGAATTGACCAAGGAGCACCAAAAAGCTCTCGACCTGCTTTCACTAATTGAGGGGAAGCCAAAGCACCTCCGGTAACAATCGCTTTCACACAATCAAAGTCAAATTTACCTATCCCTTCAACTTTAAGCATCAAAGCAACCTGAGGGGCTATTGCACTAACAGCAGAAATACGATGGTCATGTATTAGCTTCAGAATAGGTTCCGCCCTCCATTTATCTAGAAGGTGAGTGGTACCACCACTAGCTAGTAACCATGGCAATTTTGTCATGACACCAACATGGGCGAATTCTGTGCTTGCATACCGGTGGCCAGCGCCACCCCACGCACCGCCAGTGTCCATAGTACTTATTGCTTGAAGCTGACGATTTGTAAATAAGGCGCCTTTAGGAGTGCCGGTACTTCCGGAAGTAAAGCAGATACAGACAGGCCTATTGGGGTTGAACGAAAGTCTGTTAATCTCTCGATTCTGAATTCTGTTATTTCTCATGAAATCAGCTGATTTTCTGTTGACCTCTATAGCTTCAATTTCCGTATCCCCCAATTCGCCATTGTCAAAGATTTGGGTAGCTAGGATCATGTCAGGATTAAGGACTTTTAGGACTTCTATTCGTTCATGGTCCGTGAATCGCGGATTAATCCCTGCTGTAATGACACCTAATTTCGATGCTGCTAAATAACTAAGAATATATTCAATGCCGCTGGGTAGAGATAAGGCTAGTACGGAGCCTTCACTCAGGCCTTTTGATTGCATCCATGCTGCTATTTCCTCAGAAATTTGATCTAATTTTTGATATGAAATTTTTTGGCCATCTTGAGAGATGTACGCTGTCGATGCAGTAAATTTTTTTGCCGTTTGATGAATAACTTCAGGAAGCATGACTAAAGTTTTGCATGACTTTGCATAAGTGTCATCCTTCAAGCACTTTTAAATTTTCTTCGAAGATCAAATGGTTAGTGTCAATTCCATGTGATGCGGTTCCTCTGCGGATAGTCTCAAGGGCGTGATTGATTTACGAAAACTACGCGAAGATGAAGATTACCGAAATGGAATAGTCCTCAAAGGTCTTGATGAAAAAACGTTGGATGAGGTTCTTGACTTAGAGGTATCTTGCCGTGCTTTACAATCTGAAGTGGAACAGTTACGTTCAGAACAAAATCTCGCTTCAAAAGACATCGGTAGAGCATCACCAGAAGAACGAGAAGAGAAAATCAGCATTGCAGCAGAGATAAAAGCTGAATTACAAAAAGTCGAAGTGAAATACGGAGAAGCTTCTGATGCCCTGAATGAAATCGCTATAACGATACCTAATCCAGCTGACCCTCGATGCCCTACTGGAGGCGAGGACGATTATGAGGTTATCGAAGTTCTTGGAGAACAGAGTGAGCCACCACCTATGGACCATGCCGAATACGGAGAATACATGGGATGGGTAGAAAAAGAGAAAGCAGCTGAGAATATGGGTAGCCGTTTCGCCTACTTGACAGGTGAAGCGGTACTTATCGAATTCGCCCTTGTTCAGTATGTTCTCTCGAAATTAATGAAATACGGATTTACGCCCGTTGTACCGCCAGTGTTGGTTAGGGAACAGATGATGTTGGATTCTGGATTCTTCCCAACTGACAGACAGCAGGTTTATGAACTAGCCGAGGATGACCTTTTTCTTGTCGGAACTAGTGAAGTTGCCCTCGCTGGTTTACACCGCGGAGACCTTCTTGACGCAGAGAATTTACCTATTCGTTTCGGAGGCTTCTCTTCATGTTTTAGAAGAGAAGCCGGTACTTACGGAAAGGACACCAGTGGAATTTTTCGAGTTCATCAATTTGATAAAGTCGAGATGTTTTCTTTCTGCGATCCCCTTAAAAGCTGGGAAGAGTTGGAGAATCTTCGGAGTATAGAACAAGAGATCCTTAATGAACTGGAATTACCATACAGGGTTATTCTGGTTGCTTCAGGTGATCTAGGTGCACCTGCAGCCATGAAATATGACTGTGAAGTTTGGTTACCTTCAGAAGGACAGTATCGGGAATTAACTAGTTGTTCAAACTACCTCGATTACAGTGCGCGTAGAATGATGACAAGAGTCCGGGGTGAAGAAAGCAATCCGCTTGTTCATACTTTAAATGGAACAGCATGCGCCATTGGCAGAACGCTCGTTTTTCTAATGGAGCATTTCCAACAAGCAGATGGAAGCTTTAAAGTCCCTAAGGTTCTTCAGCCGTTCTGTGGACTTGATGTAATTACTCCCCCGAATTAGAAATTCTTACTTTGTTGGAATCTTAGAGTCATCGGATTTCGATTCGACGAGAACCATCTCCGGCTGGTTCCTCCTACTCCACTGGAAGAAACGTGCCGCTATCCAAACCCAAAGATATACACCTCCCACAAGTTTCATAACGAACCCTGCGAGTTGCTGATCGGTGGTAATGTCTATACCCCAAAGTCTTACTTGATGATCATACGCATCATAAAGCGCCCCTCCTGCAAATGTTAAAAATCCTGCTGGAATGGTAGGTACTACTGACATCAAAAAAAGGTAAACCATCTGCGTTGGGAGACTAATTCGGAATTCTTTCATCGGGTTGATGATTGGGAGCCACATCCAGAGTGATGAAATAAATACTGCTAGGTGGATGAAGTAGTGAAATGAACCATTTTCTATTGAATAATTCACTGCAAATGGTAAGTGGGTGACAATCACGACAAAGTTGAAACATATTCCTGCTGCTATAGGGTTTGAGATTCGCTTAGTAAAGTTTTTGTCTCCACCGAGAGTGTTAAAAATTGCCTTTGTAAGCCATACGGGGAGAGCTGAAAGTAATAGTGGTGGGACTATCAGTGAAATGATCATATGTTGGACCATATGAACTGAGTAGAGGTACTCTTCTGAGATGTCATGCATGGGCCAGTCTGAAGCGAACCACAGAGCAAATAGAGCTACCCAAAAGGCGTAGAAATTTTTCCGGGAGTAGATTTCGCTGTTAGGTCGCACGAAATTAGGTGCTACCACCTTTAGGGTATATCTAGTTAAGAGGAGTATGCCCGCTATGAGAATCCACACCTCAGGGTGAAACTGGAATCTCCATATTTGGGGATCAGCTGTAAGTATCACTACTCCAGCCTGCCATGATACGAGCATACAATAACAAGTTTCTCGGAAATTTCTTTATCTCCTAATTCAAAGATGAGAGAGCAACCTTTAGTGATGGCTTCCAGTTCCGCCTTTGAATGAGTACCCCAACCAAAAACCGGTTATAGATGGTGGCACAAAGAGGAATAGTACTTTCAGAATGGGATTCCAATCTGGAAGGAAGCCAAATGCGAATGCCATCACAAAGTAGACAGGCCATGCAATACACATTCCCAATACCATCATTTTGGTGAATACGGCATTGTCATCTCGTAAATGCATGAAGATTGCAGCGACGAGGAAGAATTTAATTACCATGAGAAATGACAAAGTGAGAACGAGAAGCCAATCGGGGGCTTGATGAACTGACTCAAAGTAGGTGAAGACTTCAATTCCTGTGAAGACGGCAAGGATAATGGCGGTCTTAATATATATCCAGTCCTCTTTGACCCAAGAGACGTTATCTCCGGGACTTTCAGCTAGTTGTTCAGTAGTTGCCATCTAGGTTCTCCTATTGTGGGAAAAGGTAAACGATAGTAAATATTACGATCCATACAACATCAACAAAGTGCCAATACAAGCCAATAATCTCAAGCTTTTCCTCTTGATTGGCTGTTAATTTTCCTCGCATCGATTGTATGTACATGGACATAAGCATAATTATCCCTACTGAGACGTGAACGCCATGGAAACCAGTAAGAGTAAAGAATGATGTACCGAATAAATTAGTGGTATATCCAAGTCCTTCACGGTAGAACACGGTGAATTCATAAACTTGGCCACCGACAAAAACCGCTCCGAGAATAGCCGTGGCCAATAGCCATATTCTAGATCTACGAATGTCATTTCTTCTTAGCGCCGTAATTGCTAGTACAACAGTAAGTGAGCTCATGAGGAGAACAAATGAACTTACTGAAGTAAAGGGAATGTCAAACATTTCTTCAGGACCGAGGTCATCTGGGCCTATTCGATCTTTGTACAGCATGTAGGTGGAAATAAGCCCACCGAAAAGCAAGCAATCTGATCCTAAGAAGACCCACATTCCTAGCTTGTCGTTTGATACCCCTAGAGTTGAAACATGATCTTCGCTGTGGTCATTTGATGTTTGGGCTGTTGCTGTTTCAGTCAACGGAAACCTCCTCAGAACTATCTTCATTCGCTTCTTCAGCTTGGGGTGCATCCGGGGTTTCATGACCTTCATCGTGATGATGCCCGTCTGCATTTGGATCATCGACAGGTTCAAAGACCCATCCATATAGTCCGCCGAGGACAAAAAGTCCTCCAACTACACATAGCCATAAGTTGTAGATAAGCCCATAGCCTATGATCGGCAATCCTAGTGCTGCGATGAGAGGCCAGTAGGATGGGGAAGGAAGGTGAACATTGGTATTACTTCCGTCATGCGCAACCTCTTCTGATGTTGCTCGTCTTACCACGCGACCGGTTTCATCTTTGCCCCATTTTCTGTGCCAGAATTCATCTTGCCGTTCAACCACGATTTGTTCATCAAAATTGTGTTCCGGAACGGGCGAAGCAGTCATCCATTCGAGAGATCGTGCATCCCACGGGTCGGGGCCAGGGTCAGGGGTTTTCCCCGCTCGGTGAGCTCGCCTGCTAATGATGATATTCGCAATAAACATAGCTGTCGCAACTGCAATCAAAAAAGCACCAATCGTTGCTATGATATTCCAAAAATCAAAACCTTGACCTGACGAGTAAGTCTGAATTCTTCGACTCATACCCTGTAGCCCGAGAATATGCATCGGTCCAAATGTGAGATTGAAGCCAATGACCATAACCCAAAAGCTCATTTTCCCTATCTTCTCAGATAAGAAATATCCGAACATCTTTGGCCACCAGAAATAGAAACCTCCGAAGAAACCGAGAATAATGCCTCCGAAAATAACATAATGGAAATGAGCCACAATGTAATAGGTATCGGTCTGCTGTGTATCAGCTGCTGCAAGAGAGTGGGTTACGCCAGATAGACCTCCGATAGTAAACATTGCTACGACTGATGTGGCATACAGCATTGGGGTAGTAAAACGTATTCGTCCACCCCACATAGTGGCGAGCCAATTTAATATCTTCACTCCAGTTGGAACTGCAATAAACATTGTTGAGACGGAGAAAGCTGCTACCGCTACAGGGCCGATACCTGAGGCGAACATATGGTGGGCCCATACTCCCCAACCCATAAACCCGATAGCTATACCAGAAAAAACCATGAATGGATATCCGAAGATCGGTTTTCTACTGAATGTCGGGATGATTTCTGAAATAACGCCGAAGCTTGGAAGTATAAGGATATAAACCTCTGGATGGCCGAAGATCCAGAATAGATGCTGCCAAAGTAGAGGGTCTGCGCCTTGTGAAACATTGAAAAAGTTCGCGTCGAATAAACGGTCGAAGGTAAGGAGGAACAATGCTACAGAAATAACTGGCATTGCGAACAAAAGAAGGAGTTGCACAATAAACAGCATCCATGTAAGAACAGGCATCTTCATTAAGGTCATACCTGGTGAACGCATGTTGAGCACAGTGACGATCAGGTTAATAGCACCAACAAGGGAAGCTATACCAGTGATCTGGAGTCCTATTGCAAAAAAATCTATTCCTTTACTTGGGGAGAAAAGGACACCTGTGTTCGGTGAATATGCAAACCATCCGCCATCTGGGGCATTTTCCCACCAGCCGCCGATGAACATAGATGTCAAGAGGAAAAGGCCTCCTCCTAGGAAAACCCAAAAGCTAAATGCGTTAAGTCTTGGGAATGCTACATCGCGGGCACCTATTTGCAGAGGGATAAGGTAATTAGAGAATGCGGCTCCCAACGGAATTGCTGCCAGGAATATCATTACGACTCCATGCATTGTAAATACCTGATTATACGTTTCTGCTGAAAGGATCGAATTACCTGGGCGGGAGAGTTGCAACCTCATAAATAAGGCGTAAATCCCTCCAATGACGAAGAATAGAAGGCCAGCTGCTCCATACATTATGCCGATTTTCTTATGGTCGACAGTAAATAACCAACTTCGCCAACCTCCGCCTCCACTAGGCCTTGTAAAAGCTCCGAGGGGGCGTTCAGTGACCTGATCTTCTCCAGACTCAAGTTCTAGTGGAGCTTGTTCTTGTTCAGCTATTGCCATGGGAGCTCTCTTTTTCTCTTCTAATGTTTTTCATAGTTAATCCAGTGAAATTAGATAGTCAACGAGTAAATCAATATCAGCCTCACTTAGATTTAAGTTAGGCATACCTCGGGCCTGCTCAGGTTGAGCATTGGGCTTTGCTTTTGGTGAATTCCTTAGCCATGCTTCAAGAGTTCCCCTTCCGTAGTTACTTCCGGAAAGATCTAGGTAATTCCCGTTATCGGACATTTCTTGCGCATCAGGATACAACTCGAAGAATGAACCTGCGTAGCTGCTTCTTGTAGCAAAGTGGGTGAGGTTTGGAGCTGCTCCTGCGGTTAAGTTCTCGGGACCGGTGTACATTCCTTGAGAAAGCGTTCCGTCAGAATGGTCCCTGTACTCTTCTATGTTTCCATATAAGGCCATGGAGTCCATTTGGATGCTTCCAGAAACTTCTCTCGAAGTAACTCCGTTGATGACGTGGCACCTAGCACAATTCTGGATGAATAATTGTTCGCCTTCATAGTGTTGATCGCCCTCTTGGAGGGGTTCACGGGCTGTGACTTGGTTATCTACCCACGCCTGGAAGTCTTCTTGGGAAAGTGATACAGCATACATACGCATGTATGCATGGCTGAGACCACAGAACTCAGTACATTGACCTGCAAATCTGCCGATTTCATTTGATTGAATTACCCACGGAGATGTCCTCCCTGGGACGGAGTCTTTCTTTCCGTTAAGGCGGGGGATCCAGAAGCTGTGTAGAACGTCTCGGGAAGTAGTGTGTATGCGAACATCTTGTCCTACAGGGACAACGATTTCATTTGCAGTTACAAAATCTGGTTGCTCTGCCCCATCAACGCCATCCAAATAGTATTGGTATTCCCACCACCATTGTTGTCCAACTACGATCACTTCTACATCTGGGTATACAGCTCCGTCAGGTGCCTCGTCAACATCATCGAGACTGAGCAGAGCGCCTACACTAAATACTGCTATTGCAGCCATGAGAATTGTTGGCCCTATCGTCCAACCAATTTCTGCTGCGAAATGTCCATGAACCTGTTCAGGGAATTCTTCATCTGGATACCCGCCATCAAAGGATTCTTCGACGTCTTTGGGTTCCCGTACTTTAAATTTCCATCCGAGGTATAAGACAGCTCCTTGAATAATAACGAAGACAATTCCTGCAATGACAAAGATCGGATTAATTAGATTATTTATGTCGTTGGATTTTCTCCCTGCAGGGTCAAGTGTGTCGAGTGGTGCGTTGCTCGCACATCCGGTAAAAAACAAAGTTGCGACCACGGCTAGAACAAGAATTATCCAACGACGACTCTGTTTCAGGACCCTTTTGTGATCAGAAGATTTTTTGAACTTTTGGAACGGCCCGTGAAGGTCAGAACAAATGAAATTATTTCTAGCTTTATTATTTCTAGCTTTTGTCATTTGTCATATCCTTCTCCACGATGATCATCGCTGTGCTCTCCTCCATGATCATCGCTGTGCTCTCCAACATGATGATGAGAAATTTCTCGTTCACCTACCGTAGCTGAGACTATGCCAGTCGTAAGTAATGCAATCGCTCCGAGAGCTAAAACGCTTGCCACGATATTGCGATTTACTTTTTCAGCGAGCGCAAACCCTAGAGCAGCGAGAAAAACAATTCCGGAAATAATTACAGCCACCCAGATCGCCCATGACTTTGAAACAGTTAAGAAAATTCTAGAGAAACAAAGGACCGCTACAGCTATACCTATAATTCCTAGAACTGGAACTTCCACAGGTTTCATAATTTGGTTTCGAAGTTCAGCATTAGCTACGGGGTCACTCGTTGCTCTATCTGCCCATGCACTCATCATAAGTTCAAATATTGTTGCGACAATTACGAGAAGGCCTACGACAAAAATAGCTGTGTGCGTAACAAGGCCCATCACTAACGTTCCAAAACCGAATGCTCCGATTACAGGCCAGAAATTATAACTAACGGGGCCTTGTGCAGGCGGAAGTTCTCCTCCGTTAAGTTCTGCAACTGCTTCGGGGTCAGCATCACGGAATGCGGTGAGCATAATAGCTAACCAGGTGGAACAGATAAATAGCATGACTAGAACGATGTACCCTACATGGTCCCCTATTCCACCTTTCCAGCCAAGACTTAATGCTCCTGTCCAAGCTTCAGTATCAAGAAAGCCTAAATAGTCTGCGCCGCCGCCATCACCGCTAACTACTCCATAAAAAAAGGCAGCTATAAGCCCAAAACCAGCGAACCCAAAGAAGAGTCGGAAACCGGGAGAAAACATTACAAAGTACCTACTATCACGTGTCGCTCATTTCGCTATAAAGACGGCTATCCAAATAATGAAATATACAAAGACTAAAGAGTACCAATATAGAGATGCCGCGACGATGCCGTCAGTCTGGCGGCTGCTGTATTGGCCAGCAAGTGCTCGAAAGCCCATAAGGGCAACAAAAATCATACCGATTACGAATGCGACCATGTAGCTTCCAACAATGGTATAGATCAAAGTGGCTGCTGTGGTAGGGCCCTCATCTGCAATTAAATTCATTTGGGATAACTGCCATCCATGTTGGACCAAGACCATTGCTCCCATAACAAGCGTGGTACCTACCGCCAAAAGGGCATGCTGCCGGTCATCACGTTTAATTGAATAAACAGCCCACTGCATTACTGCTACAGAGATTAGTAATGTCCAAATGATCATTCCTGGCGGTGTCAGTTCAATGTGTGCTTTATCGGGTATCCAAGTACCTCCACTTGATCGGACTTGAGAACGTTCACGCAAATAAACTCCGAATAATCCGCCGAAGTACATTAAAATTCCTGCGATTCCAAATCCGACCGCTACTAGAAGATTTCTAGCTCTCGCTGGAGTCGCAGCTGGAAGGTTGGTTGTTGCCATGTTCATTGTTCATCGCCCCCAGTTGCAGCAGGGAAGAGAAGTGGCCGCTCATTATCAACAACAGGTGCCTCAGAAAAATTCCCTATTGGCGGAGGAGACTCTGTTGACCATTCTAAAGTATGGCCACCCCATGGATCATTCACATCTTCCTGGTTACCCTTTTCTAGGAAGACGGAAATTGTTATGTCAAGGGCAACAACACCTACGCCAACTAGGAGGAGAATGCTACCTATTCCTCCAACAATATTGAAAAACTCAACGGCAGTAGAGTCCCATACTCCTTCATAAGCTGAAGAGTGAAACACTTGATCTCCTTCGTCAAGGATCCCGTTAATAACATTACTTCCACCAGAAAGCACCAAGCCACCGAAGAGTGTTAACGCTGAAAGAACTCCAACATTACGATTTAATTGATAACCAAATATTTTCGGGGCCCAGTAGTAGATTCCAGAGACGATCCCGATAACAGCTGATATAAGAACATGTTCCATCACTGCTGTAGCTATAACAGTCCCCTGTACATCTCGAAGCCACATGATCAAACCATCTAACCAAGTTTCATCAATTTCTTGGATAGCACCTATAGCTGGCCCAGAAACATGGAAGGCCGAAACTGTTGCGGCTACTAGTAATGAAAGCATCCCCACAACTGAGAGAATTAGATGAGCAGATACAGAGGGGTTTCCTCTGAAAGATGTGTTAGCCAGCCCCCCAAAGAATGCAAAAATTGGTAAGAGTACGAGTATCCCCATAGCGACAAAGACAGCTTGGTTCGCTACATCTGGATTAAAGAATGGTTGAGCAAATGCCCCAAAAGACAGCGCCCCGAGTGCACCTATAGCGACCTGTTGAATCCTGTACTGACGTTGAGGAACCCCTGATGATACTGGAATAACCTCACCGGCTATACCGAGCACTGGAATAGCGAAGGCAAAAATCATAGGTTGAGACCATAACCATGAAAGTTGGTCCCAAATATTTTCAACATCTCCGTATCGAAGAGCATCAGCGCCTTGAAAGTCAACCCAGGAAATAGCGAGGTTTGACAGCCAGACGGGAAGCGCTAAAACCCAGATACCTCCAGCCACAAGAATTGACCAGCTAAACAATGGAAGTTCAAACAACGACATGCCCTGCGGCCGTTGGGAAATAATTGTTGCTATTACGCAAACAGTTCCGAGTAAGAGAGCAAAAACAACCATGGCGATTGAAAGCATAGAAAGTTCTGTCGCTTCTGGGTCCATTCCTTGAGCGAATTGTGATGTTGGGTCTGGTTCTCCTAAACCTCCGTCAGCAAAGACAGTAACTACGTGAATCAGAATTCCTATAAGCCATGCCCAGAAAGCCAAAGCAGCAGCTCGTGGAAAAGAAAGAGAGGGTGCCCCGACCTGAAGCGGGACTAAATAGGTTGCCAGACCCACGAGGAGAGGCATGACACAGAAAAATAGCAAGGCGGTTCGGGATAGACTCCATGTTTGGAAAAACTGGTTTGAAGACCCGAAATCTAAAACTCCCACAGATCCAATATTTACCCGCTCAAACCTAACGAGAATATTTAAGATAAGGGCCAGCATTCCACCTGATAAACCAAAGAATATATATAGGCGTCCGATATTTTTATGGTCGCTGGTTCCAAAGACTCCTGCCAGCCCATCTATCTCTAGTGGGCCAGATGCTGAGTCAGCTGCGTTTGATTCAGTTTCCGTTTGGTTTTCAGTCACAGTTTTTCTTTTTTTATTGCTATTACTGACAAGGAGAAACTCCAAAAAGTCAGCACATAACATGCTAGACAATCCCGTCCAAAAAGGAATGGATTATCCAACGATCGTACACATCAGAAGAAGCACTAGCCGAACTCTACGCAGAAATTAAGATAATCAATTATTTCTGGATTTTTGTAAATTCGGTCAGAATCCGCTTCTGACCAATTCATCTACGGCGATCATGAGGAAAAGAAGTGTGAGATAAGTGATCGAAAAGCCGAAAAGACGCATTGCAGATCGTTCCGTTTGGCGGTATCGCACTTGCAAAGCAAGAAAGACAAATATGGCTCCAAGGACTAAGGCGCTGCAAAAATAGATCAATCCCATGTCTGCTACCGGAGCGAAAATAATAGAGGCTGCCCATACTTCTAGGGAATATAGGACCATTTTAGATCCAGTAAATTCTGGTCCTGCTACCACGGGAAGCATAGGAATTTTTGCGGATGAATAGTCGTCTCTATAGCGAATCGCGAGAGCCCAGAAATGGGGTGGAGTCCAAAGAAAGATAAGTGCAAAAAGGATAAGAGGAGGCCAGTCAAGTGAATTTTCCACTGCTGACCAACCAATCAGAACTGGAGCAGCCCCGGCCGCCCCGCCAATAACGATGTTGCTGCTAGACGTTCTTTTTAGCCAAAGACTGTAGATAAAGACATAGAAAAGGCATGCCCCCACTGCTAAGACAGCGCTGAGAAGGTTCACGGTTAACCACAACCAAAGAAACGCAAATACTTCAATTGATATAGCGAAAGTTAGCGCTTCTGCAGGACTGAGAACTCCGGTAACGAGAGGCCGATTTTTTGTTCTTTCCATTAGGGGGTCTATGTCGCGATCAATAAACATATTAATTGCGTTGG
>JAQWQL010000060.1 GCA_029244605.1 Acidimicrobiales bacterium
CTCTCCCTTGGAACTAAAGCGCCAGCCGTGGTAAGCACATTGGAACTCTCCGCTCGCTAGGGTCCCTACTTCGGCAGTTACTAGTTGATTTCCACGATGCTGACAGGCGTTGTAGAACGCTCGTACCTTATGATCCTCACCACGAACACAGATAATGGATTCATGGACAATGTCGTACTTAACGTAGTCTCCGGGATCAGGTATCTGATCAACTCTTCCAGCAATCTGCCAAACTCTCGTCCACATGCGTTCCCATTCCTTATGCGCAAATGCAGGGGAGTAGTAGCGGTGTCCGAAAATATTCTGTTCAGCGCCTAAATTGGGGTCTGGAGCTTTATCACGTGGTATGCCCGTTATCTCAACATGTGTAGATCTTGTGTCAGTCATAGGATAGTTTTTCTTCTTTTCAAGATAGTTTATTAGTTAGAGCCGAAAGAATACAGAAACTCAATAATATTTAAGGAAAAAATGTTCGACCTGTTGCCCGATAGAGTCCCTTGGTACATCGTAGGGCCTTCCCTTGGATTATTGATTGTCATATTCTTCCTAGTCATGAATCAGCCCTTAGGGGCCAGTGGAGCATATGTCCACTCCTTAAGGTTCGCTCAGCGAAAAACTAATGTAGCAACATGGAGGGTCTGGTATTTCGCTGGGATCTTCCTCGGAGGAATTCTTACAACTCAAATTTTACGTGACACAAGCAAGCTCCGTACTGGCTATGGGGCGATGACGGGGGTCTTGAATACTGGGCCAACAGTGCTTCTAGTATTTATCGGTGCCATTATTATGGGTTACGGAGCGAAAATAGCCGGCGGATGCACTTCGGGTCATGGTCTGTGTGGAACTTCACAACGTTCGCCCGCTTCGGTGGCTGCCACTGGGACATATATGACGACAGCTATTCTTACGACACTGATCATACGGGTACTAACTGGGGGAGACTTATGAAGAATTCGCTAGGCCTCTTCTTCGGCATGTGTTTCGGAGGGCTCCTGGGAGCCGCAAATCTGCATCAATATGAAACGATTCATGCAATGCTGAGACTTGACGAGTTTGACGTCTATGGGCTTATGGCTTCCGCTGTTCTAGTAGCAACTGGATTGCTATGGATCCTAGAACGTAGATCAGCGGCAACAGTACTTGACGGGAATTTAACTCTTCAACGATCCCGCCCAGAAAAGCATCATTTGGTTGGTGGAGCGCTCTTTGGAATTGGATGGGCGGTAGCGGGAACTTGCCCAGCTCCAGCTTTGGTCATGATTTCTTCTGGCGCGACCTTGGGACTCGTAGTGATGGCAGGTATCTTCATCGGGCTCTACCTTGGAGGTCGCAAAACGCCGACCTCCTCATTTGGAGATGGAGAACACCACCTCTCCCAAGATAAACTTGTAACGACTTAAATTAAAGTCCTAAGCGTTACTACCCAAAGGCGACCACGCCAACAAGGAAGAATCACCGGGGAAAACATTGGAGACAAGCGGGGCATTATTGGCATCAGCCATTTCCTTGTAACTCATCCATGAGACAACTGCCGCAATTGGAGTACCGACCCCTTCATCAAATTGAACAGGGCCATACACATTAGCCGTATAGATGAGATCATCATCCCCGACTCTTTGTGTAGCTTCGTGTCGAGCGCCTGCAGGCTCATAGAACCATACCCCAGGTCCGTAGCCATCAGGAGGGCCAGCCCGATACCCTATACGGCCATTAAGTACAAGAAAATCAGCGGCTCCGAGATGATAATGAGGTCCAGCGACACTGTTATGAAGCACTAGCAATGTAGACATCATCGTTTCTTCGCTAACACGAAGTATCTTGATTCCGTAGTCATCCATACCGGGGAATTCGATCCAAGGGATAGGTCGTGTATCGACCCAATGTGGGTGGGTAAACGCGTCATCGCCTGAATCTCCAGTTGATTGAAGAACTTCACCTAAAGCTTCTGACTGTGCGATAGCCAGTGGTTCTGGTTCTCCATGAAATGGAGTGGGGCGTTCTTGCATGCATTCAGCCAAACTATTCGGAACCAAAGTCAACCCGTTTGTGTTCGAAGCAGCTAATACATCGAGAGCAGTTAAAATACTATCTACGGTTTTTCCATCATCGCTGAGAAACGCGACGGGCCCGAAATAGTTTGCCTGATATTCAGTGGTCTCTTCCACAACTATTCCCTCAACACGGGAATTAGCTGGGATATAGCCCCATATTCCAGGACCGATGGTTGCTGCAAGCTCTCCCTTTGTGTACGTCATCCGCCCAGAGAGAATCATCATATCAGTTCCCCCGAGATAGACAGCCGTTGGCAGCTCAGTACCAGCTTCGACTTGAACAATCATTGAGAACCATCCCGATTCTCTACTAGCGCGCAGGGGTTTGAAACGCATCCCAGGTGCTTGTTTGATCTCTATCCACGGCATAGCGTTTGTATCGATACCGCCCTCTATTCCAGTCGGATCAAATTCAGGATTGTATGAAATACTCATATCTTTCTCTTTCTGTGTCGCTACTCTACGGATAATTCGCCCATCAAGGACCAATCGCTAGCACCGTCAATAGTCGTGTTAATAATTTTCGGAGTTTCTGCTAATGCCTGAGGCATAGCTGCCATTGCTTTCTGGAAATGGTCGCTATTGACATGTGGGACAGCGCCATCTTCTTGGAATGCCTCAACGAGAACAAATGTTGATGGATCGTCAGCACTTTGGGACCATTCAAACCATAGGTTTCCAGGCTCATCACGGGTAGCCAAAGTAAAATCGTGCACGAGATCTAGCCACTTATCAGTCCATTCTGGCTTCGTTTTGAATTTAACAACGATGAATATCATCTTCCCCCTCTTTCGCTCTAAGTTTAAATTTCATTTCAAATATTGGCAAGCTAAAGCCTATCGAATCTGTTTGCATGAACGCACAACTACAAATAACCTTCTATACATTCCATACTCAAAAGGAGCAATATGTCTGGGCCACTTCAAGGCTACAAAATTATTGATTTAACCCAAGTAGTATCCGGCCCCTTGGCTACCATGCTGCTTGCCGATCAGGGAGCCGAAGTAATAAAAATAGAACCAACAACGGGACTCGGAGACCTCACAAGACTCCCTTCTTTCGACAAAGGTGGATTGGGAGCTTTCTACCTCAACAACAACCGGAGAAAAAAGTCCCTTTCAATTGACCTGTCCGAAAACGATGGTAAGCAAATTGTTCTAGATCTGTGTTTAGACGCTGACGTCTTTATCCAAAACTTTCGCCCTGGTGCAATAGAGCGACTTGGCTTGAGCTACGAGGATGTAAAGGAAGTCAACCCAGAGATTGTGTATGTCTCAATTAGCGGGTTTGGCCCGTCCGGCCCCTATTCAGATAGGCCTGTTCTCGATCCTGTAATTCAAAGTGTCTGTGGAGTTATCAGTAGACAGTTAAACCCCCAAGTCCCGTTTCCTGACCTGATAAGGAATTTGTATGCTGATAAATCCACTGCACTAACAGTCGCTCAAGCGACCACAGCGGCCCTTCTCGCTAAAGAACGGGGGGAAGGAGGCCAATTAGTTGAGATACCTATGGTAGACGCGTGTATGTATTTCTTCTGGCCCGATGCCATGATGGACTTAACCTTGACAGATGATGATGCAAACGGTGGAGTACTCTTGTCAACCGTCTACAACCTTACTGAGTGCAGCGATGGAAAAATTGTTTACTTCGCGGCCTCAGACGCTCAACGCTCAGGAGTATGCCAAGCAGTCGGGCACCCAGAGTGGGCAGAAGATGAGCGATTCTCATCTATGCAAGCACTTGCAGCTAATCCACAGAATTTCATACTTTTAGGTGAGATGCTTGCAGAGGCTTTTATCGGAATGACATGTGATGAAGTGATTTCTGCACTTGTAGAAGCTGATGTCCCGGCTGCCCCTGTCCTCACCGGTGAAGAAGCGATTACTGACCCGCAGATTATCCACAATGAGACCCTCGTCGAATGGCAACACCCAGATGCCGGTACAGTTCGACAGCCTCGGCCGGCAGCACGGTTTTCTGCTACTCCAACCGATCTCGACTTTTCTGGCGCTCACCGTGGGCAACACAATGTCGAAGTTCTTTCTAGCCTTGGATATACAAAAGAACAGATCGAGAACCTTCAAAAAACTGAGATTATCGGATAAGGGTAGAAGTTCGAAGCTATAGATCTACCATAGAAGCAGAGAGGAAGTAGAGGCCGATAGAAAATGGAACCAACTTATTCAAAAGAAGCTCAACAATTCCGCGAAAAGGTGCAGGCTTTTCTCGGAGAACACCTCCCAGAGAATTGGAAAGGAATCGGGGCTCTATCTCCAGAAGAAGCATATGCATTTACAAATAATGAATGGAGGCCACTTCTCGCAGAACATCGATTCCTCGCTCCATCTTGGCCTGAACAATATGGTGGGGGAGGATTAACAGAACTAGAACAAGTCATCCTTGCTGAAGAATTTATGCGATCCGGAGTACCAGCTGGAGGAAGCAACGATGCATTCAGCATCCAAATGGTCGGAAATACAATTCTCCACTGGGGGACCGAAGAACAACGTATGCATTTCCTGCCAAAGATCATCTCGGGGGAATACGTGTGGTGTCAAGGTTACTCTGAACCGGACGCTGGTTCTGATTTAGCTGGCCTTGGATGCAGCGCTGAACTTGATGGCGATGAATGGGTCATAAATGGCCAAAAAATTTGGACGTCAGCAGGACAGTTCGCTAATTGGATCTTTGTCCTATGCCGCACAAATAAAGACGCACCGAAGCACAAAGGTATAAGTTTTTTGCTTTGTGAAGTTGGCCAGCCGGGCATTGAAATGCGTCCAATAAAAATGCTCTCAGGCGAATCGGATTTCAACGAAACATTTTTCACTGACGCCAGAACAGGAAAAGACAATGTGGTAGGTGAAATCAATGGCGGATGGGCTGTTGCGATGACGCTACTCGGCTATGAACGAGGAGAAAGCGCCGCGACCATGCCAATTATGTTCCGAAACGAAGTTGACAAGTTAATCGAACTTGCAAAAAATAAAGGCCTCTCCGACGACCAAGTAACCCGTCAGCACCTAGCACAGGCCTATATAGAGGTTGAGCTAATGCGGTTACTTGGGATGCGCACCTTAACCGGTTTCCTCAAAGGAAGACAGCCTGGGCCTCAGGAAAGTGCTTTCAAACTCTACTGGTCTGAATACCACAAGCGAGTAACAGAACTTTCTCTTAACATCTTGGGAACCGAAGCACTAACGCTTGAAGGGAAATCACCGACCACATCTTTCCACGCAGACAACCCTGGTGCGGAGAATTCTAGTTCCTCATGGATAGGGGCATTCTATAATGCTAGAGCTGGGACTATATATGCAGGAACATCACAAATCCAGCGCAATATCCTCGGTGAAATGGTTCTAGGCCTACCAAAAGAACCTCGGCCAAGTTAACGAGAACATGGAATTCCACGCTCTATCTAGTCATGTAGATAAAGAAATTCTCAGCTCATTCAAAATCGTATGGGATCATCTTGGTCGTTCAGGTGCCTGGTGGACGGGACCTCAACGTATCGCGATCGCCCAACATATTCGTAATTCTGCGCCTAGGCCGCTGTGGGATAAACCGCCTTCAATAGAGACGCTTCCTGATGAACTTGTAGGCGAATTAACAATTTTTGAACGAGGTGTCGTAGAGCGGGTCACCGTGGAGCCATCATCGATCGATATTGGTGCCTACAAACACATAATTGAAAGAATGGGTGAAGATAAGTATGCAGAATTGGCTGCTATTGTTTCCCAAGTCGTCCCGATCGACCACCTGCATGACGCTCTCGGCATAGAGAGAGAAGAACTCTCCGAAGCAGTAGAAGGTCCCATTACTATGGAACGCCCTAAAGATTTAGTGACGAATATTGGTTTTTTGCCCACTCTCCCAGCAGAGGGCCTTCCACATGTTGCAGTTGCATTGAGCCTGTCGTTGGCTGACAATGCCCGCAGAATGCTCCTAGTCAGGTCGATGTATTCTGGTCAAACATTTGATCAGATGATCTGGACACACCGAAGTTTAAGTCGCCCACAAGTTGAACTTGTAGCTGCGCGCACTTCAGCTTTAAACGAATGTTTCTATTGAACGAGCGCTCATAGCATGCTGCTTAGTTTAAGCAGCGCAGCAGTTGAAGTTGAAACTGACCTTAATTCAATTAAAGGCAATGCCAGATCCATTGAGGGAATAGCAGCAGCTGAAGAACTAGTGAACTTTACCGACTCTGTACACCGGTTAGACGGCACTTTAACTTCAACCAGGACAAGCCTTATCGAAGCTATCGGAATCGAAGGGATGGTTGATGCCGCGATCATTTCTTCAGTATTTAGAAGCTTAAACATCACAGCCGATAGTTCCGGTATACGAATAGATGATGACTGGGAAACGACCGCCGCTGCACTTGCATCCGAAACTGGGGCGCAAGATTACAGGACTTTGGAGAACTCGCCTAATGTGAAGTCAATGATAGGCCAACACAAATGAACCCTTCCCCTGATCTTCCGCTTTCTGAAGTAAATTTTTTCGACTCAGAAATTTCTGAGTGCCCATACGGCGCATATGAAGTCCTCAGAGAAGAAGCGCCAGTCTGGAAGGACCCAACGTCTGGAATATACGTTATTACGAGATATGAGGACATAAAAGAAATTCTCATAGACACAGAACGATTCAGAAATAAACGCAAATTTCGCGCGCGAACGAACACGAGATCCGAAGTCATTCAGAAGCTATATGAGGAAAAAGGTTGGGTCCCAGCTCCAACCCTTGCCGGCCGCGATGACCCTGAACATAAAGAAATGAAAGCTCTTTTCTCGCATGCATTTCGACCACAGAAAATCAACCAATTGGACCCTTTCGTGGAAAATCTCGCAGCGAGACTCTTTGAAGATTTTTTACCCAAAGGTGAATGTGACTGGGTAAAAGAGTTCGCGATCCCACTTCCGTTAATTGTGATTGGCCATCAAATGGGAGTCCCTGAAGCAGATATTTGGCAAATTAAAGCATGGACAGATGCATGGGTGCAACGCCTAGGGATGATGCAAACAGATGAGGAAGCTATTTGGTCAACAGAAATGGAGATCGAAGCTCAACATTATTTCCAACCTATTTTTGAACGACTTCGGGAACACCCTGACGATACGCTCCTCAGTGATCTGGTCAACACAGAAATTCCCGAATGGGGACGCACCCTAACTGACGAAGAATTACATGCTGAAATGATGGCAGACACATTCGTTGGTGGTTCAGAAACCAGTACGAATGCTATAGCTGCAGGGGTCATGCTTCTGATAGAGCAACATGACCAATGGGAATTGCTTCAGTCAGATCCAGATAAGTACCTCCCGATACTAGTTGAAGAAGTCCTTCGCCTTGAAGGACCTGTTCAGGGACTGTTTAGAGAAGCTGCATGTGATGTCACATTTCATGGGATCGACATACCCCAAGGCTCCACCATCAACATTCGGTTCGCATCAGCCAACCTTGATGACACCGTATTTGAACAACCGAGAAAACTAGTGCTTGAAAGAGCAAATTCAAGACAGCATTTGGCCTTTGGATTCGGCATCCACTATTGCATGGGCGCGCCCTTAGCTCGACGAGAACTGTTTTTTAGTTTCAAGACACTTGTTGATCGTATTGATGAAATGTGGTTCCTGGAAGGGAAAAACGATTTTCGACATCATCCTAATTTTTGTCTTCGGGCATTACGAGAATTGCACATTGGCTTCAGACTCAAATGAGTCCACTAGTTATTGGCTTAACTGGCGGTATAGGAGCAGGGAAGTCAACTGCAGCGAACCTCTTAAAAGAATGTGGAGCAAATGTAATTGATGTGGATGAAATAGGTCGAGATCTACTTCATAAAGATGGCGACGCGAGAGAAAAAATTATGAAGCAATTCGGATCTTCCATTCTCATTAGCAGCGGAGAAATAGACCGAAAGAAACTTGGTAGGATTGTGTTTTCTGATAGTGGCCACCTTGAACAACTTGAAGCGATAAGTCACCCAGCTATTAATAGGGTCTTAAAAACGCTAATTGGAGAACAGGGGTCCGGAATAGTCATCCTCGATATGGCGATACTCGTCGAAAAACAATTGGCGTACTTCGCCGGTGCGCCAATGTACCACAAGGTGGTTGTAATTGAATCACCTACCGGTTTAAGGGTGAACCGTTTACTACAACGAGGATTATCGGAAAAGGAAATTGAAGAGCGAATCGGAGCACAAGCAACGGATGCCGAGAGAGCTCAAGCAGCTGATTACGTGATACGAAACAGCGGAAGTGTCGAAGGCCTCCGTAGAGCGATTAAAAACTTTTGGGAGTTGGTCGAGATTTGGCGTATCGACCATACGAATGATTGTATGGATAGAGAGTCAGGGAACAGGTAGTACAGTAGTTTCTGAAGAAAGAATATAAGGGAGTCATTAATGGCAAATGTAACCATCTACCATAACCCTCATTGAGGATCGTCTCGTAATGCCTTGGCGGTCGCCGAGGAAATGGGAATAGACCATGATGTCGTGTTGTATATAAAAGATCCTCCTGATGAAAAAACCCTTCGCGCTATTGCTAATGGACTAGAGGACCCAGTCGAAGACCTAGTCCGAAAAGATTCGATGTTCAAAAAACTTGAATTAAACCCGGACGATTTTGTGGGTAATCTAGAGAAAGTTGTCAAAATTCTGGTTAAACATAAACAGCTGCTACAAAGGCCTGTAGTTGTAAAAGAAAAGAAAGCAATTATTGGTCGTCCCAAAGACCGAATTGCGACTTTCTTATCTTGAACTAGTTGCTGTTTAACCGATGAATGACCATGAACTCGCTGGATATTTAGCTGAATACGCTGGAATTGAACTTCTGAAGCTTCGAGAGGTAGCGCATCAAGAACGTGCTAACTCTTGGCAGTTACGTGATCAAGGTGATTTGATTTCGCACAATCTGATTAAAGAAGAGTTGCTGAAGCATAGACCCGATGATCACGTGCTTTCAGAAGAAGGAACAGACGATAGATCCCGTGTTGACGCTGATCGGGTATGGATAATAGATCCGTTAGACGGATCGCAGGATTTTCCATACCCTGAAAGCGCTGAATGGGCTGTGCATATCGCACTGATTGAGTCCGGAGAAATAAAGGCAGGGGCTGTTGCATGCCCGTCTCTCGGACGCCATCACGTTACAGGATCCGGTGTCGGCGTAGCTGCTAGGAAGAACGAAGAACCGCTCATCGTATCAAATCGTTGGAACACGTATCAGGTGTCAACTATCGCAGAATCTATCGGAGCCCAATTAACCTGCTGCGGATCAGCGGGAATAAAAACATCTTTAGTAATCAGTGGTGATGCGGATGTCTACATTCACGGAAGTGGCCTATACGAGTGGGATGCATGTGCCCCAGTTGCAGTTTCGCGCGATGCAGGTTTAGTAGCATTTCAATTGGATGGAACCGATTTCAAATTCAACAAAGAAACACCAGTAGTCCGCGGTTTGGTTATTTCCCGACCAGAATACTCCAAGTTAGTTCGAGAAGCCCTAAAACAGTAAACTACTGACTTTATTCAGGAATTTTTTGCAGATTAAACGCGATTTGGACTATCCATGCCCTAGAGTTATTGGGCGGCCGTCCGGTCGCTAGAAAGTAAGGAAGATTATCATGGCAAGGGGAACGGTTAAGTTCTTTAACACTCAAAAGGGTTATGGATTTATAGCTCAAGAAGAAGGCGACGACGTTTTCGTCCACTATTCAAACATTTCAGGTTCCGGATTCAAGAACCTTGAAGAAGGACAGGAAGTCGAATTTGAAGTAGGCGAAGGCCGAAAGGGCGAAGAGGCGTTAGACGTTCGGGCAGTCTAGTCATGGCAAGCAAAGGACGCGAAAGCTGGGACAAGCGACAAAGAGAGCGGACAAAGAAAGACCGACAAGCCGCGAAGCGAGCCGAGCGTGCTGAGCGTCGAAGCGCAGAGGACGAAACCTTAGACGGGGTATTAGACGAGGGGCCTAGCGAAGCTGAACTTTACGAACGGTTCGCTGCCCTGAGTGCCTCCCACGCTAATGAAGAAATTGACGATGAGACGTTCGAGACGAAGAAAGAAGAAATATTTGAACTTCTGGGTGTGCAGCTCCACTCGTAACGTCAAAGATCCGATTGGAGTAGCCTTCCTTTGATGCCAGTGCATGGCTGACCTTCACAGAACAAGTAATGCTCCTTCAAGTAAAGTACTAACATGGACATCAATAAAAAACTGCGATCAAGAGGAATTTGGTTTTTCACGGAAACCATGGCCTCCGACCAGGCCGTAGCTTTCGCAAAAAAGGTAGAGAATCTTAATTATTCATCTTTGTGGCTTCCTGAGACAACTGGACGAGATCCCTTTAGCCACATAGCCATGTTGCTTTCGAACACTGAACATCTGATATTCGCAACCGGAATCGCCAACATTCACCACCGACACCCAGGAGTGACAAAACAGGCAGCCGCAACACTCGCAGAGATGAGCTCTAACCGTTTCATATTGGGCTTAGGCGTATCACATGCACCCCTTGTTGAAGGATTACGCCAATTAAGCTATGAAAAACCATTGGCAAGTATGAGGGATTATCTCATCGCAATGAAGAATTCTCCTTATACATCCGTCCCTCCTTCAGAGGAACCTCCATGTGTCCTTGCTGCGCTCGGCCCAAAGATGCTAGAACTTGCTGCCGAAGAAACTGATGGAGCTCACCCGTATTGGACTACCCCTGAACATACGGAACTAGCACGAAATATCCTAGGCAACGAAAAGATGCTCTGCGTTGAACAAAAAGTGGCGTTTACAACTGATAGGGAAGTAGCGTACGAAACAGCTCGTATAGAGCTTGCACGATACATCCATTTACCTAATTACCGAAACAATTGGAAGCGCCTCGGATTTAGCGATGAAGAGATCGACGCAACTTCTGACCGGTTCATCGATGAGCTCGTCGCTTGGGGGACGCTCGAAAAAATAAATGAGCGGCTGAACGAACATGAAGAGGCCGGTGCTTCGCATGTATGAATACAACCCTTGGCAGTGCACGGAGAATTCGGCACCCCGCACTGGGAAGCGTTAGAAGCACTCGCACCCAATAGCTGAAAATGCCTAACTTCTTGAGACGAAATGGGCTGATTTCCCGCCATGTATCGGTTTTGCTATTAGCGGGAATGTCGTACTTCGTTGTCGCTGGAATATCTTTCCCAGTCCTTCCTCGTCTAGTAAAACAAGAATTAAACGGAGGTGAATTCGAGATAGGACTTGCATTTGGGGTTATGGGCCTAGGGATGCTAGCTATGCGACCCCTAGTCGGTTTCTTTGCAGACAAATATGGGCGTAAGCATTTGATAATCGCAGGCGCAATAACAATTATGACCACTCAGTTACTGCATGTTCCCGCAGCTAAGTCAGGCTTATGGACGCTGTTACTCATCCGGTTTATTCTTGGCTTAGGAAGTTCAGCGATGTACGTCGGTCAAGCAACAACAGCTACTGAACTCCCACCATCTGATCGAAGCGGAGAAATATTTTCTTTATTCAACGTTTCAGTAGTCGCCGGTTTTGCAGTAGGGCCTGTAGTCGGAGAAATTACCCTACAAAAAGCAGGATTTACTCCTGCCTTTGCTGTGGCCGCCCTATTCGCTTTTGCCTGTCTCATACTAGGGATCTTGCTTCCCGAAACCCGGCCTCCAGAAGCAAAAGCTGATTTCGAAGGACTCAAAAGCCTTATCCACCCGGTTGCAGTTCGCGCAGGGGTTGTTTCATTTCTTCTTTTCGGTGCATTCTTATCATTTAACGCTTTTATCACTCCGTTTGCAGAATCCATGGGAGTTTCAACCGTTCGCTGGATCCTTCTGAGCTACGCAGGTACTTCCGTTATTACGCGACTATTCGGAGGGCGACTGATCGACACAGCGGATAGGAAAGTTCTCGGATCATGCTCGCACGTTATTGTGATCATCGGCCTACTTGTTCTTGTTATCTTCAACAATCATCTATCCCTGTATCTTGGAGGAATCATCATGGCCATAGGGCTATCGTTTAACGTCCCTCTGATGGTCGTTATAGCAGCAGACAGCACGACGCCAGATCAGCGGTCTCGGGTCGTAGCGACAGTTATTGTCTTTGGGGATCTAGCAAATAGTTTTGCAGCTTTTGGATTCGGAGCACTTGCTGAAATCATCGGCTACCGCGGAATGTACGCAATAGTGGCTGCCATGGTGGGGTTTGCCGCGGTGCTCTATAGATCAAGGTTCACTGCACCGCTTACAGGGATCCAAAGACCTAACTGAATATTAAGACTCTTTGCCGCCTACAGAATCTACTGACTTTGGTCTCGGGAAACTTGCCATAAGAGAATTCGTGACGGAGCCGTCAACGACAAGTTGGTTTCCATTTATGTAGGACCCTTCTTCTGAGCATAGAAACAGAACGGCACTGGCTACATCATCAACTGTTCCAAGCCTGCCAGAAGGTACACGCTCTTCACGAGTAGACCTAATCTCAGAATCTGCGAATATGGGAGCAGACATACCTCCATCAATGAAACCTGGAGCTACAGAATTGACTCGTATACCGTATTCTCCCCATTCGACTGACATTTGTCTCGTCAGGAGATGTAGGCCAGCTTTGGCAGCCCCATACGAACCTCCGTTCACGTTCGGCTGGATTCCAGCAATAGAGGTCATATTCACTATTGAGCCGCCGCCATTTTTTCGCATCCGCCCTGCAACAGCTTGTGAGCAGATAAATACGCCCGTTAGATTTACGTCAATTGTTGAGCGCCAATCATCTATGGAAAGATCGATTAAAGGCCCAAATCGAACAATTCCAGCGTTGTTAACTAAAGAGTCAGGTGCTTCACCAAATTTATCCAATGCTCTCTCAATTTGATCCGGGTCAGTGGTTGATGCATGGAGGGCAATCCCATTAGGCAAGGAACTAGCTACACGCTCGGCCATATCATTATCGATATCCAAAACACCAACTCTGTACCCAGCATCCCCAGCTCGCCTCGCTATCGACTCTCCTATGCCTTTCCCTGCGCCGGTTACGATAATTGATTCACTCATAAAACCTCCAAGTAGTTAAGTCGGATACTAAATTCTAACATCATGTAGGAATTTCATTTCCGTCATTATCAAAGATAGAAATAGCTCTGCTAGGGCAGTTCCTAGCTACACGAATACAGTCCTCATCGTTGAGAGCGGTTCCTTCTTTGAGAAACGCCAGCTCATCATCATCAAATTCAAAAA
>JAQWQL010000066.1 GCA_029244605.1 Acidimicrobiales bacterium
TGCTATGTAAATAGAACACGTCTCCTGGGTAAGCTTCACGTCCAGGTGGCCTCCTAAGCAGTAGTGCCATTTGACGGTAGGCTTCTGCTTGTTTGGAGAGGTCATCATAAACCACAAGTGCGTGCTCAGCATTATCCATCCAGTGCTGACCAATCGCGCAGCCTGCATATGGGGCTAGGTATTTGAATGGGGCTGGGTCAGAGGCAGGAGCTACCACAACTACTGTGTAATCAAGTGCGCCGAATTCCTCCAACGTGGCTACTGTTTGCGCGACAGTCGAAGCTTTTTGGCCGATAGCAACGTAAATACATTTAACCCCAAGGCCCTTTTGATTAATTATTGTGTCAATGGCGATCGTGGTTTTTCCTGTTTTTCTGTCACCGATGATCAACTCTCGTTGTCCACGGCCAATGGGTATGAGTGAATCAATTGCTTTGATACCTGTCTGCATAGGTTCGTGAACTGGTTTACGTCCGATGATCCCAGGGGCCTGAACTTCCATACGACGAGACTGGGCACCAGAAATTGGCCCTTTCCCATCTATCGCTTCCCCGAGGGCGTTCACTACCCTACCTAACATTGCATCGCCAACGGGCATTGAAAGAATTTGTCCAGTGGAACGCACCGATTGTCCTTCTTCAATACTTGAAGCCTCACCAAGAATAACAGTACCTATGGTGTCCTCATCTAAGTTAAGGGCGAGCCCAACGATGCCTCCCTCGAATTGCAGCATTTCATTAACGGCTGCATTTGGGAGGCCGGAAATGCGAGCGATGCCGTCTCCGACTTCAACGACGCGTCCTACCTGTCCTGAAGCAACAGTTGGTTCAAACCCTTCAAGGTTTTTACGTATTGCTGATGCTATGTCTTCTGTATTAATTGTAAGCTCTGCCATATCTAAAATGCCTCTCGGAGCTGCTTGAGTCTTGTACGTACGGTTCCATCTATCACTTCATCTTCTATCTGAACTAATAGACCTCCCATCACTGATTCGTCAATGATGACTTTGATTTCTACTTCTTTACCAGTCGCTGACTGGAGAGAAGTAGCTAGCCTTGCCTGTTGATCATCAGTTAATTCAATGACTGAATAAACTTCAGCTACAGCTTTTGCTCGAGATGCAGCCCCTAAAGCTACTACCTCATCAGCGATACGGTGTATATCGCCACCCCTGCCAGCGGCTACGATCATCGAAATGACCGCTGTCGTCGCTGGAGTTGCCTGTCCGCCGATTAGATCTTCAACGATCTGTTGTCGTCGAGCAGCAGGGATTTTTGAATCACTAAGAGTGCGTCGCAAGTCATCTGACCCTTCTACTGCGCGGGCGAAACGGAAAAGCTCGTCTTCGACTTCAGCTCCTCCATTCTCCGCTGAAGCAACAGAAAGTACCGCTTCCGCATATTTGGTGATCCGTTCTTCTGACATCAGTACCTCATCCGTCCTTGTTAGCTCGAACCAACTTGATTGATGTAATTCTCAATAAGCTGAGCTTGAGTTTTAGCATCTAGATTTGCTTCTACGACTCTCTCAGCAGCCCCGACAACGATATCTGAAACCTCAGCTTGGAGGTCACTCATCGCTCGGTCGCGTGCTGCTTCGATATCTACGGATGCTTGATTACGCATTTCAGCAATATCAGACTCTGCACGGGCCTGTAGATCGGACCGAAGTCCCTCTGCTTGCTGCCGTGCTTCTTCGATAATCCGAGATGCTTCTGATTTCGCATCAGCTAATTCGGCTTCATATTGGGCCTTTACTGCTTGAGCATCGGCTTTGGCTTGATCAGCTTGGTCAAGGTCAGAGGCAATTTGCTCTGATCGTTGATTCATAATTTTTTGAACCGCTGGGAATCCCTTCCACATCATTAGAGCGAGAAGCACTAGAAAGGCACCTCCACCCCAGATAACTTCATTCCATTCTGGGATAATTGGACTTGGAGCCTCGATGCATCCTTCGACGCTGTCGCTAAGAGTTTCGAGAGCTTCCTCATTACCGCCGCCATGTAAATCGTGCAGGCTCAGGCCGGTCTCCTCTTCAAAGGCTTCAATTTCTTCTATCGCACAGCTTCCGACGCTCTCACCACTTGCGGATGCTGTGCCAGCCATCCCAAATGTTAAGAGGAGAGCTCCGAGTATCGAAGCTAAAAATATTCGTTTTTTCATGAGTCTCCTATGGAAGTAACAGGATAAATACAACGAATCCGATAAGGGCAAGGGCCTCGGTAAAGGCAATCCCTAAGAACATCGTTGTCCGAGCGGTTCCAGCGGACTCGGGTTGACGGGTCATAGCGTCGATCGCGGCTGCGACAACAACGCCAATGCCAATTCCCGGTCCAATGGCCGCTAGGCCGTAACCCAAACCAGCACCGATGGCTTTAAGGCCTTCGGTGTTATCTGTTACCGCTTGGGCGAGGATACTGAATGTTGTTGCTAAAAGGCTGAGCACTTTTACTCCTAGTGTTCGGGGTGTATGGCACCGCCCATATACACGGCGGTGAGGATGGTAAAGATGAAGGCTTGGAGAAACGAAACAAGAATCTCAAAACCCGTCATAATAACCAACATAGCTGCTGGAGCTACAGCTCCAACATAAGTACTGTCCCACAGCGTGGCTGAAAGAACAGCGAACGTTACGAGAAGGAGGTGGCCAGCAACCATATTGGCCCACAACCGAATCGCTAAAGAAAGGGGTCTAATAATAAAGACCGAAAAAAACTCTATTGGAGTCACTATCAGATATAAGGCTTTGGGGACTCCAGGAGGGAAAAGACTATTTTTTAAATATCCGAAGAAGCCTTGATTCTTTACTCCCAAGAAGTTGTATATCACCCACACTAATAAGGCCATCGCAATTGGGACAGCCATTCTTGCATTTGCGGGGAATTGAATAAAAGGTATCACTTCGAAAATGTTTGAGAAGAAAATGAAGAAAAACATAGTCGTAAGGAAAGGAACATATTTTTTTCCTTCAGCTCCCATCGTCTGCATGACGATGCTGTCTTCAACGAAATTAATTCCGCCCTCAGCTACATGTGAAACTCCACGAGGAACGAGACTCTTCTTAGCTCCAGCAGACATAAACAACCACATGGTAAGCACCAATGCAAAAAGGTAAATTAAGACCGTCTTATTCATTGCTAGGTGGGTTCCCTCAAAAGCAAAATCCGGCCATTCAAAGAGATGGCTGACTGGAGGGAAATCAAGTGCTAGTACCTTCACCTATCAAATCTCCTTAATTTGTATCGCCATGTCGACGAATGTCTGGTTTTCCAGGTTTTAACCCCGGATAAGCAAGAGTGGCACTAACATAGCGCGTTTCCCAAATCAAAAGGCCTAAATGTGAAAAAATTAATAAAATTCCGAAGGGCATAATTTCGAACCAATTCGAATTTCTGATGGGCAAAACAACAATTGCGAGCATTCCCATCCGTAATATGAAACCACCAAGAACGGCAACCATCAGGAATTGAGGAGATATCTTCACGGCCCAGTCAATAATCCATGCTCCCATTAGAAAATTTATAAGTACTAGCCCTAGGCCAATAGACCCACACGCTAACCCATTGACACCCCAGAAAATAAGGCAAAGAGCAAGAAGAATTGGAGAGATGATCAACCCTCTACGGAAGAGGTCCGTTGCGACTTCACGCTCTGGAGCTTGAGACCCTTCCCCTGCACCTACAGAAGCTTCACTCACTCCTCGGTCCTTTCGCATCTGGTACGCCCGCTTCCAGCTCTTTCATACGTTCTGTATAGGTATACCAAAGTTTCCAAACTTCATAAATCGCAACGACCCCGCCGAGAACAAAAACAAAGAGTGGACCCAGACCTGTCCAACGGTCGATCAAATACCCTAAGAATGCGAATAGTGCTGGAGTTAAGACGAGTTCAAATGCTGCGGTTACGCCATCTTCCGCATTAGCTAAAGATCTTATTGGGTTTGCCACAGCTGTGTGGTCCTCGCTCACGTTACTTCGTTGCTCCTTCACCTTTGACAGGAGCAACTACCTCGAGGGCCAATCTATCACCAGTGGGGAATTCTTTGCTATTGGAGCTGACCAAATTTCGAACCCCTACAGAAGAAATTGGTGGGCTATTACCTATACCGACTCCCCTAGCTATTAGCATTCAGCGACATAGCTAAGGTGTTTCAGGAAACGCCACACTATTGACAATACGGGAGATCGTATGGGAGACAACGAAAACATGTCTAATGTTTCAACTGCTTTTAATAACGCTCTAGAAGTGATTAGTAAAAGCGAACCTGAGGTTGCAGGACATATCCGCGGAGAATTAGAGAATCAACGAAGCCAGCTGAAATTAATCGCTTCAGAGAATTACGCTTCGCCCGCTGTCTTGTTGGCTATGGGGAACTGGTTTAGCGATAAGTATGCCGAAGGGACACCAGGCCATAGGTTCTATGCTGGCTGTGAGTACGTCGACAAGGTTGAGACACTTGCCTGCGACCACGCGAAAGAACTGTTTGGTTCAAGCTACGCCTATGTCCAACCCCACTCTGGGATCGATGCGAACTTGGTAGCATTTTGGTCTATTCTCGCCCATCGAATTGAAAGCCCCTTTCTCGCATCACATGAGAAAAAACACGTAAACGACTTAACAAATTCCGACTGGGAGACCCTACGGCAATCCCTAGGAAACCAGAAAATGATAGGAATGTCCTTAGACGCTGGTGGGCACCTGACGCACGGGTTTCGACCAAATATATCTGGCAAGCTTTTTGACCAAAGGTCATATGGTGTAGATCCAGAAACAGAAATGCTCGATTACACATCAATTAGTAACCTTGCGGAAGAGTTTCGCCCGCTAGTAATCGTTGCTGGATACTCGGCCTATCCGCGAAAAGTCAATTTTGCGAAAATGAGAGAAATAGCTGACTCCGTAGGTGCGACACTCATGGTAGATATGGCGCATTTTGCCGGACTCGTCGCAGGAAAGGTATTTTCCGGTGACTTCGACCCCATAGCAAATGCCCAAATAGTTACTTCGACTACCCATAAATCACTCCGCGGGCCTCGTGGCGGAATTGTGTTGTCGAACGAAACCGAATTGGCAGAATATATCGATAAAGGATGCCCCATGGTGCTTGGAGGTCCATTAGCAAATGTAATGGCCGCTAAAGCCGTAGCCTTTGCTGAAGCCCGCCAACCAGAGTTCAGAGAGTACGCAAATAACGTCGTTACCAATGCTTCCGCCTTAGCTGCCGGAATTGAAAAAAGAGGAGGCCGACTTGTGACGGGAGGAACAGATAATCATCTTGTTTTGGTAGATGTTCGTCAATTTGGCCTTACCGGTAGACAAGCTGAAAGTGCACTTGAGGAATCAGGTGTTGTCGTTAACCGAAACTCAATTCCATTCGACCCAAATGGTGCTTGGTATACATCAGGGATCAGGTTGGGTACACCAGCACTTACAAGCTTAGGAATGGCTGAGAATGAGATGGATGAGGTAGCAGACATTATCTGCTCTACTTTGCAGGATACTGAACCTCGAACGACCTCATCAGGTGAGAACTCGAAAGCCCAATTCAAACTCTCAGATAAAGTGCGGGATACCAATCGTTCCAGAGCTGGAGATCTACTTACCAAGAATCCCCTTTACCCTGACCTACATCTACTCTGACCCTACGGAGAATGGGAAGGAAGGGATGCGGGGATGATTTGAAGTCCCTAGCTGAAAGCTAACTATTCAAGGATGCGATTCACCTTTTGCACTCGCGCCGTATGACGGCCTTCTTGAAACTCTGAATTCAGAAATACTTCTAACGCTTCTCGAGCTACTTCAGGTCCGATAAGCCGCTCACCTAAGCAAATTATGTTTGCGTCGTTATGTTCACGTGCAAGGTGGGCTGACGTGACATCGTGGATAGTAGCTGCGCGAATTCCGGGGACTTTGTTTGCGACCATACAAACCCCGATGCCGCTCCCACACACTAATAGTCCAAAGTTTGCTTCTTCTTGTGCCACTGCTTTTGCTACGGTTTCAGCAAAGTCTGGATAATCAACGCGTTCGGCAGAATCGGTTCCCAAGTCGATAACTTCGTGTCCGCTGTCACGTAAATGATCGACAAGAAGGGTCTTTAAAGAGAATCCCCCATGATCACATCCAGCAGCAATTGTCGCCATACCTAAGAAAGGTAGTGCGTGGTTGGGCTCCATGGGAGGCATTTACTAGAAATGTACGTGAAATGGGAAACTACACCTACTCCAAAGATTTGAAAAACATATCTTTAGTGACCGGACCCTCGCGGAGAATTTTAGGAGTTGATTGAGTAAGATCGACCAGCGTCGAGGCGATGCCATCTTTAAGGCGTCCACCGTCAATGATTAAATCAACTCCTTGAAGCACATTGGCTATTCCGGTTGCAGTTTCTGGAGTATCTTCTCCATGAATGTTTGCGCTAGTTGCTGCTAATGGGCCCATATCAGTTGCGATCCTTCTGACGAAGTCATTGTCTGGGCACCTGAGGGCGATGGTCTGCTCTTGACTAGCGACTAGAGACATATTGGGAGTGGGGTTTGGAAGTATCACGGTGAGAGGCCCCGGCCAAAAGGTGCGTACTAGAGAATCGAGTGCTTGGCTTTGGAAAGAACTTACCTGGGGCAGCTGTTCCACACCTGATATGAGAATGGGCAACGGCATAGATTCTGGACGCTTTTTGAGAGCATAGATCTTCTCTAGAGCTGTTTTTTTACTTGGTAATGAGAAGATCCCGTACACAGTATCCGTTGGGAGAACGACGACCCCACTATTAGCAAGTGTTTTCTTGGTCGCTGCTTCAGCCTGTGTTTCATCTTCCAATATTTTTATCAATTCCATTTTCCGCTAACTCCTCGGTCGCGCCCAGATAGATCTTTGAAAACTTGAACATCGGCATATCCTCTGCTGTTCATTCTTTCGCTGATCGCACTCACTTGGTGAGGTGCCATTTCCAGTATTAAAGAACCTGAATCATGAAGCCACTCCTCGGCTTCATCAACGATGACCTCAAGGAATTCCGTGCCTTTCAGGCCTGAAACCAATGCAAGATGCGGTTCCCAATGTTTCACATCTGCAGGTAACGTTTCGATTTCAGAATTTGAAATGTACGGAGGGTTAGAGACAATAACTGAAAATGATTTCCTATATTCACTGGGAAGAGCATCGAACCAAGAACCTTGACAAATAGTTACGGTGGCGCCTAGCACTCCGAGTCCAGTTAAATTTGCTCTAGCTACTTGAAGCGCATCAGTAGAAATATCCGTCAAGATAACTTCAACGTTTTTGATCTCAGCGGCTATAGACAATCCAATTGCTCCCGACCCTGTGCCAAGGTCAGCAACGAGTTTTTTCTCATCATTTTTTTGCTTTCCTAGTTCAGCTATAGCTACACCAGCTACTACTTCAGTTTCTGGGCGAGGAATTAGGACTCGATGATCTACCATCAAATCCAAAGTTCGAAATCCCCATGCTCCACAGACGTATTGGAGGGGTTCTTTTTCTAAACGCCGCCTCATCATTTCATCGAAATGGTGGACTCCTCTTTCTGTTGCCAACTGCGTTAATCCGGAAGAGAGAGATCCGGCATCGTACCCAGAGGCTGTTTCAACTATCCGTCGTGCTTCATTCTCTGGATTCTCAAACCCCGCTGCCCTGAATCTCTGAGTTGCCTCTGCTAGAAAGGTTTTCCAAGGAGTGGGAAGAGGAATTGCGCTATCGGACTCGTCATCATTTTCATCTGCTGTTCCGGTCATTCCGGTGTTTTCTCTAATTCCATAAGCTGTTCCGCCCGTTCATGCTCAGCTAACGCATCCACGACTTTGCTTAACTCTCCTGAAAGTACGTGCTCAAGTCGATAGATTGTTAGTCCAATTCGATGATCCGTAATTCTGTTCTCTTTAAAATTGTAGGTACGTATCTTCTCTGACCTGCCCCCACCGCCTGTTTGTCCTTTCCGAGTTGCTGATTGCTCTGCTTGAATCCGTTCTTGTTCTGCCTGAAGCAGGCGCGATCTAAGGACTACCATTGCGCGAGCCTTATTCTGCAACTGGCTCTTTTCATCCTGCATGGAAACGACTATGCCCGAAGGCTTATGGGTAATTCTTACTGCAGAGTCAGTAGTGTTAACAGATTGCCCTCCGGGCCCTGAAGCACGAAACACATCAACTTGAAGATCTGACTCCGCGACTTGGACTTCAACCTCATCAGCCTCAGGCAATACTGCGACAGTCGCCGAAGAGGTATGTACTCGCCCCTGTGCTTCTGTTACCGGAACACGTTGAACACGGTGCGGGCCACCTTCATATTTCATCTGGCTCCATACATCGGAGCCTTTAAGCAGAAAAGTTATCGAAGTGAACCCGCCTATATCTGACTGCTGGCTATTTAATACTTCAAGAGACCACCCTCTCTTTCCTGCAAAACTGGAGTACATCTCGAAGAGATCACGCGCAAAGAGGTTTGCTTCTTCGCCACCTTCTGCTCCTCGTATTTCAATAATCACGTTCTTGTCGTCATTGGGGTCTTTGGGGATTAATAGTTCGCGAAGCTTTATCTCTGTATCGTCAATCACCTGTTGGGTTTCATTCATATCTTGGCGGAGAATTTCTCGTTCTTCTCCGGTCGCTTCGCCAAGCAATTCTTTAGCTGTATTGAGGTCGTCTTGAGCTTTCTCTAGATTACGGATGCACTGGACTATTTCTTCTAGCTCGCTATATCGCTTTGCTGCTTTAGCGTAGGCACGCTGGTCGGACAATAGGTCTTGATCGCCAAGCCGATCTTGTAAATCTAGATACTCTTGTTCTAGCTCAGAATAATGATCTGCCATGATGCGAGACTACTTGCAGTACGCTCGATTACAGGGGTTCCTGTTGGCAATATTCACTAAACCCATAAATTCTCTACTTATTTTGTAGGAATTCCGGCCAAGGAGTTGGAATAGACCTAAAGCTGGGAGCAGTTCGGAGGTGTCTGGACTGCCGTAAAATTACCGGATGTTGGTCTTGTTCAGGCATAAGAAGTAAGAGTTCATCGGGATTGTGCCGGCCTAGTTGGCCTCCACTATGAGGTACGAGATCTAGATCTACGCCTGTTGCCGATAAGACCAAGATGACAGCATTATCTCTTACGCCTATAGCGGCGCATGGCTCATTTCTTAGAGCATCATATTCAGGGAGCAGGGATTCAACGAAATTGAGTTCCTCCATTCCAATGAGTTCTGGGTTTGAGATGACTTCGGACATCAGCCATCTGGATCTCAAAATCCTGTTCAGGGGGTGGGGTGGGCTTTCTTTATGACGAAGTTTTTTGATCATTGATATAACTTCTTTGATTCGGTCGTCAAGGTTTTCCTGGTGAAATAGGAGGTTGTGCGCATTCTGGTCATAGTCTCCTATCCCTACGTTGATTTTAAAATGACCGTTTTCTTCTTCAGTGATTCGAGCAACCTCTACACCACGAAATTCAGCTCGAAATGTTCCATGTTCTTCTAATATGCAACATTCTAAGCTTGTTAATTTTTTGACTAGGTCTCTTGCCCCTTCTGGCGCGGTCTTCTTTCGATAGGTAGGGGTTTCGGGATGTTCGACTAATTTTTTTCCTTCTACAAGCCAAAGGCTGATATCTAGATCAAAGCCTCGAATTTGAGCAGATAGAACTGGATTTTCTTGATCTACTATAAGGTGGATTTCCATCTCGGAGGTGAGTTCCTTTTGGGCTAAGACCACAGGGAGGGCTGAAACTTCATCAGAAAGTGAATAAGCGATGAGCCGCGAAGAATTGAACAAGATCGCACCGGACGGAAAAACACGGTCTTCATAATCGTCGTCTTTATCAAGTTCAACAGCGAAACTTTTAAGTTTTGCGAGTATCAAAGTCGGTAACTGGGAGCTATCTCGCATGATCTAAGGCTAGACGTGTATGAATCGAGCTATTCTCCAGAGCTATCAGCCTGGCGTTTTCTTTTCCCATAACGCTTTTCAAATCTTTCAACACGTCCCGCTGTGTCAACAATAGTCATAGTCCCGGTAAAGAATGGGTGGCTAGTTGAGGAAATTGGCACTTTGGCGAGAGGGTACTCCTGTCCATCTTCCCATGTAACGGTTTCTTCTGTTTCGATAGTTGAACGCGTGATCCATGACTCGCCAGAAGACGTGTCTTGAAAAACAACGGCTCTATATTCAGGATGAATGTCTGATTTCATGTTCTATCTCCACATGGGGACTATTCGAGGGTATCGGGTGAATCGGGTTCATACACACACTTGGAAAATATACTGGATTTATATTCCTTAGGGGATTAGAGGTTCCCTAAAATCTGGGAGTTATCCTCAGTAGTTTCAATCTTCTCCAGAAGGTGCTTTAGCTCTGCCAACCGATCTTTCTCATCTGCTGCTTCCTTTAACTGTTCTCGGAATTTCATATTTTGAGCATATTCTTCATTCGAATAAAGAGACTCGAGGTTCTTAGTAGCAGTTTTTCGGACATTTATACCTGGGGAAAGTTGCGCATCAACCGCTTCAGAGCATAAATGGAGCTCCATCGTACTTCCGCCTTGCAGCTCATTCATAACGAGTTCGTCTACTTTGGATTGTGTTTCAGATAGGACAGTTGCAATAACGGTAAGTGAACCACCTTCCTCGACTTTTCTTCCGGAACCGAAAAACCTTTTAGACGGGTAGAGGGCTGAGGCATCAAAATCACCTGAGACTAATCTTCCCGATCCTTGAGAGACAAGAGTGTAAGCTCTAGCAAGGTGGGTCATCCCATCGACAACTACGATCACGTCTTCGCCCAACTCCACCATTCGCTTCGCACGTTCGATTGTTAGTTCAGCGATAGCAATATGCTCTTCGGGGGGCTGGTCAAAAGTAGATGCCACTAGATCTGATCGAGTCAACCAACGTTTCATCTCGGTCACTTCTTCCGGAGGAGCATCGACAAGCAGCATCAGTAATTTGACTTCAGAGTAACTGGTTTCGATGGATTGGGAGATTTCTTTCAATATCGCCGTCTTCCCAGAACTGATTGGGGCTGCAAGGAGGGCTCTCTGGCCTTTGGCAATTGGTGAAAGTAAATCTATGGCTCTGGAGATGGTGTTGTCTGGATCTTCAGGTCGTTCAAGTTTGAGTCTAGTATCTGGGAATACGGGCGTGAGATCTGTGAAGTCTGGACGGTCAGTCATGTTTGCAGTATCAACACCATTAATAGCGTCGAGCCTCAGCATCGCTGGGTTTTTTTCTGATCTATTTGCCGGGCGGTATGCTCCGATGAGATGGTCGCCTTTGCGTAAACCGTATTGGCGAACAAATTTAACGGGCACATAAACGTCATCGCGGCTTGGTAGGAAGCCATTAACACGCAAAAACCCATAACCGTCATCACGAAGGTCTAAGTAGCCTTCAGCTTCAACTGGTTCGCCACTCCACTCTTCCATACCTTCGCGGCTTCTTCCTCGCCGACGGCGGTTTCGCCCCGAACCCTCTGATTGCTCATCTTCGTTTGGCTGCCCATTGTCTCCATTCGCTTCAGCACGCGCATCCGCCATCGGATCAGCAGAGTAGCCTTTATTTTTTGGCGCCTGCTGTTGGGCATCTTGATCTTTAGATTCTTTCGATTCATGTGAATCATTTTGGTTGCTGCTGGTCGGGTCTTCGTTTGCAAGCTCAAGGATAAGATCTACGATCTCTGATTTACGAGATCTTGAGGATGGTTTCCCTCCCAAGGCTGTCGCTATTTGTATTAACGAATCCTTATCTTTCGACTCGAGGTCCGCTCTATCTGCTTCATTTGTGCTCATTGCATCCATACCAATCACAGAAATATCTGATCATATCTATTTACGCTACTTCATTGTCATCTTGATTAAGTCGCTGACGAGTCACACTAAGCTGCTTCAGGAGAAACAAGAAAGTACTAAAAGTTAATGTCTCGTCAACAGTTGAAACTGTATCGCATTTGATACCAAATAAGCAACTGTAAATCTCAGATAGGCGAAATAGCGCCTACCCGCCTATCGCTTGTTCTATATGAGTTTTTACGAGGTCGTAATCATTTGGCAACACTGAATAATGTTCTGGCCGGTCATATAGGTCCTTGAATTGTTCTGGTAGTTCAGGCTTCTTACCCGTCGCTTTCATAACTGCCTCAGGGAACTTTCCGGGGTGTGCAGTCGCCAAACAAACAAGTGGAGTTTCTTCTGAACTTCTCTTTGCTTTCCCTGCAGCAATACCTACCGCTGTATGAGGATCGATCAACTCTCCGGTCGTTTTATATATCTCGGCAATTGTATGAAGCGTTTGGTCATCATCTACCCTGTGGCTTGACCATTTTTTTTGTATTAGACCCAATTGGTCCTTAGAGATGTTGAGCATTCCTGAATGTCGAAATTCTGCCAAAGTTTCCTTTACCTTATTTCCATCACGGAGGTACATCTCAAAGAGTAGGCGTTCAAAGTTGCTTGGTATTTGAATATCCATGGAAGGAGAAAACGTTGGGATAACATCTGTAGCGTTCATTGATCCGGTTTGAAAAAATCGATTGAGTACGTCATTGCAATTGGTCCCTACTATGAATTTAGAAACTTCTAACCCCATTAGGTGAGAGCCGTATCCTGCGAAGATATTCCC
>JAQWQL010000085.1 GCA_029244605.1 Acidimicrobiales bacterium
ATCTCTAATCTCTTCTTCATTAAAGATTTTCGCTGGAACACCTTCGATGTGTTGAACTTGTCCATCTGCGATTATCCAAGATGGCTCAATAGGGTCGGTTTCATTCTCAGTAAAGGATGAAGGTAGCTCGAAATACGGACCCTTAATTAACTGGACAGCAATTGGGGAAGAGCGCTTTTCAAAAAAGCTTTTCACCCAACGGAAAGGTTCGACGATGAGAGGTTCTTTATCTAATTCCAATACTTTCTTGAAAGTTTCCTCAATGTGGACTTCTATACCTATTTCTCCGGTAGTCGTGCGTATCTCACCCGAATTCGTTTGAACTATCACCGCTCTCGATGCGTAATTTTTGGCAATGGAAGAAAGTACTTCCGAAAGCTCAACGGGTTCTAAACCACCTACGTTTTGGCCGATCACCGTGATTCCACGTCCTATTTTATTTTTGTTAATCGCCTTATCGATACTCCAAGCTGCGAGCCAAATGCAAACGATGGAAGCGACTGTCATTACAGCCAAGATGATCTTTGAATTTGGTATGCCTAAGGACATTAGAGACTTCGCTCTTTTAGGACGGTAGTCTGTCGGGGAATTTGGCGATGGGTCGATTTCCAAAGAATAACTGAGAACAGGCGGTCCGATAGGTCACTCGACTGTCTTTTTTAAGAGAACGAGGTCTGCTTTCTCTAGAACAATCGGAGGACGTTTGATTCCATGCCCTGAAGTTCTTCGTAATCCACCTCAACGAAACTTATTTCTCGATCTTTCGCTAGTGTTTTTGCTTGAGGAGTTATTTCTTGGGCGACGAATATGCCCCTCACTGGCCGAAGCTTTGGATCGCGGTTTAAGTAATCGAGGTATCGTGTAAGTTGCTCAACTCCGTCGATCCCTCCGCGTCTCTTAATTTCGATAGCGACAGCGGAACCATTACTGTCGCGACAAAGCATATCGACAGGTCCGATATTGGTTGGAAACTCTCTGCGGGTTAGTGATAGGCCTTCTTCTATCACATCCGGATTATCGGCAAGCAGGAGTTGAAGGTGGGCCTCAGCACCATCTTTTTGCAAACCTGGGTCGTCTCCTAGGTCAAAGCTAGTATCAGATAAGATCTCCTCAATGGTGATGTACAAGTGTTCCCCTTTAGGGTTTGTAATCACCCAAGATTCCTCATTCTCCACAATCCTATTAGGGGCGTTCATCCACATAAGTGGCTTATATGCCCCCCTGGTGTCAGCATGAATAGCGACACAACCATCTGTCTTTACCATTATGAGTCTATTCGCGCTAGGTAGATGGGCCTGAAGCCTCCCCTTGTAATCAATTGAACATGTAACGACAACCAAACGCACCTTCAGGACTCTACTCGTGAAACTTCAGCTGAGTAATGTCAGAACAGGATCAACCAGCTCTTTCCTGCATATAAGCAAATCTGGGACATAGAGATCCCGCTGGTTGTAGCGTAACGGGGTGCCATCCAGCCTTGAGGCATGGAGTCCAGATGCTAACGCTACGGCGGCAGGAGCACAGTTATCCCATTCATATTGGCCACCAGCGTGAACATAAATATCGGCATCACCAGCGATAACCGCCATGGCTTTTACTCCAGCAGAACCCATGCGAAGCAGCTCGCCATTTAGTTCCTTCGAGAGGAATTCTGCTACTGGTACAGCTCTCGTCCGGCTAGAGACAATTCTGATTGAGCCAGAGGATGGGGGAGGTTGAGGGGGATTAAGGGTGCTGAGTGTTGTTCCGAAACATGGAAGTGCGACTGCACCAACAGTGGGATCGCCAGTGTCGGATAATGCCACATGAACAGCCCAGTCTGATCTTCCCTTAATACAGTATTCACGGGTTCCATCTAAAGGGTCGATAATCCACACGCGGTCTTTGTCGAGCCTGCTGGGGTCATCCTCCCCTTCTTCTGAGAGAATCAGGTCATCAGGGAATTGTTCCAAGATTAACTTGACCAGGAGTCTATGAGATTGCGTGTCTCCGTATGTTCCTAGATCAGCATTTGGAGAATTTAAGTTGTGATAGCTATCCCGTATATCTAGTAATAGCTTTCCTGCTTCAGTCGCAGCGTAGCGTGCGAATTCATGGTCTAGTTGAGAGATTGTAGCCATTATCTGCCGCGGCGTTTCCTTAACTCTTTGGAATGCTGCTCTAGTCGCTTTCTTTGTTCTTTCGAAAGGCTTTCAATTCCATCATCAGCCACTTGGTCCAAGATTTGGTCTATCTCTCTTTCGGTATGTCGATCACGGAATTCACTAACTGCACGTAAGTGATTTTTTTTAAATCGTTTTTTGCGTTTAGGTCTCTCGTGTGACTGGTTTCTAGACTTTCCTCCGATTGGTAGCGCTGGGATCCAATGGAGCTCGGTGGCATATCCTAGTGAACGCATTCCCAAAAGAGCTGTAAGAGCTACGCTGAGTAACGCTAGAGCGTGCAGGCCAGATCGCATTTGGAGTGCATCAAGGAACTGGAGTCCAACGATAACGCTGACGATTCCCCATGCGGGGATCCCCGGCCAGAATCGCGCGAAAGGAAATTGAGCAGCAAAGGCAATAAGAACACCCAATTCAACGAAACGCAATCCATAAAGCCCTATTGAATCAGAATTTGAAAGACTCGCTAAAGTGACTACAAGAGCTGGGATAACTGTCAATGCCAAGAGTAGGTATAGAAAAGTTCTTCTTCCCATTAGATTCTCTAATTGATTACCGAGCATATAGAGAATGAAAAATAAGAAAATAGTCCAGAAACTTGCTTGATTGACTAGCGGCCAGGTAAGTAATCTCCAGATTTCGCCATCTAGTACTTTTTGCGGGGCGAGGAACAATTTTCTGCTTATCTCATGGTTTGTTCCCTCTATTGCCCACATAAATACAGAAATGATCCCTAAGCCGATTAGGCCCACAGTTGTTGTAACATCGATTTGCCCTATTCGAAACCACGGGTCGTTTCCGCGTGACCATGGGCTGGTGTAGGAGTATCTTCCTGGCATATTAAATAACTTACTCGCTCTATTCTCGGTTTTGATTATCGGTCTATCGTTTCATGCCAGCGCGTGATATTGCTACTTGCTGTGCAAGATTTTCTAAGGAGTTGTCCAAAGAGGAGAGGGTAGGGGTTTCTCCTGTGTTGTGTTCGATTGCCCATGAAAGCAGCTTGTCTGCGAGCCAAGGGTTTTTGGGGAGGAGGGGCCCGTGCATGTATGTGCCTACTACCCGCCGTTGAATCGCCCCTTCGGTTTTGTCCGTATCGTTATTGCCATGTCCTTTAACTACAGAGCCCAGCGGGGTAGCGTCAGGGCCTAGGAAAGTTCTTCCTGCATGGTTTTCGTAGCCAACAACTCGGCAGTTATCTCCTTCAATTTCTGCGTCGAGGACTAAGTCCCCTATGAGTCTGCTGCTTCCGGCAGAGGTATCTAAATCGAGTATCCCAACGCCGGAGATCCTATTGCCATCCGAGTTCGTGTATCCCACGCCAGCAAGTTGTATTCCTCCGCAGACCCAAAGGAAAACCACGCCATCTTTGGCAGCGGAAAGAAACGCAGCAGACTTTTTCCCGAGATCATGTGCCACGAGCATCTGATCTCGGTCTTGACCTCCTCCTAGATAGCAAATGTCGAAGTTATTCGGATTGAACTCATCCCCTATACCTACAGATGTGATGGAGGCAGAGTATCCCCGCCATTCGAGCCGTTTTTGAAGAACAGCGATGTTTCCTCGATCCCCGTAGATGTTCATTTCTTTGGGGTAGAGGTGGCAGATCCGTATTTCTGTCATTGCTCCTCCCAAAAGGAGTGGGTTGCTCCCATTTTGTTGAGTTCTGATCTTAAATCAAGCATCGCTGTGTATGTCGGTAAGATGATAGCTTTTTCCCCTGTTTTGATAGAGCTTTTAAGGTGTTCTAAAAGTCCTTGTGGTGACGGTGTGATATGCATGCTGGTGGTAGGGAACCCTGAATAATGGAACCGGAGAGCAAGGTCGTAGGCGCGGTCACCACTGATGGTTAGGCTGGCGAGGCGATCAACGATCATTTCATAGTCGACGTCCCAAATCCAGCTGACATCTTTCCCATCGGCGGTCCGGTCGTTCAAGAGGACAGCAAGATGATTTTTTTCCTCTTCGAGGAGAAGGGTTCGAAGATTCTGATTTGCCCCTGCAGGGTTTTTCGCAAGCATTATCAGGAGTTCGATGCCCTCAAAGTTAATTATCTCGTTCCTTCCGAAGGCAGCTGAAAGGGTTGATAGCCCCTTTTGGATATTGGTAGCTGAGATGCCGATTGTAGAGCAAGTCGCGTATGCGGCCAGGGCGTTATAGACGTTGTGTATGCCTGCAAGGGGTATCTGGATTTCCAGTGGACCTGTTTGGGATACTGCAATGAACTTAGACCCGTTAAGCCCCTGTAGGTTAATCTTGTCGCCTGCGAAGGAAGGTTTTGGTCTTTGTGACTCGCAATTTTGGCATTTCCAGTGGCCGAGGTGTCCAATAGTCACTTGTTGGAAATTGAGAGGGCCGTCGCATTTCTGGCAATGGAGTGAATCAGCTGCATGGGGTATGGTTTTGCTTCCATAGTGGGTGAGTTCTATTCCGAAGAATTCAACGTTCTGATGGAGTGATCCGAGAAAGGCGAGGGCCGGGTCGTCAGCATTGATGATGAGTTTCGTGGTATCCGGAAGAGATTTAATCATTTCCTCCCATTTTTGGATAGTTGATTCCAATTCCCCATATCGGTCAAGTTGGTCGCGAAAAAGATTCATTAAGACAAGTACGGAAGGTTGTAGTTTGGGAACAAGCTCAGGCAGCGCTGCTTCATCGACTTCAAAAACTCCAAGTTTTTCATCAGGGTTTCTTCGGAGTAAAGCAGTAGCTATTCCACTTGGAAGGTTAGCTCCGGAGGTATTGGCAACAAATGTAATCCCAGACTCGTGAGCAGCATGGCTTACCATACGGGCAGTAGTTGTTTTCCCGTTTGTTGCTGAAATGACTATAACTCCATCTTCGAGTTCTTGTGCCATTTCACGAAGGGTGTGAGGTCGCAACTTCAGGAGGATCATTCCCGGTAGGGTAGTTCCTCCTCCGCGACCGAGAGCACGGGAAATCCATCCTGCTGTTTTGGCTAGAGAAAGTGCGATATGGCGCATGTAGCTATGTTAGATGCCAATTTGAACGAACCGAACACAGTAGGAGATGAGGGCGACTTAGTGGGTGTTAGCAGCCTGAGTTGTCAAGCGAACCGTCCGTCCAAATAGTTCCACATTTTTCTGTACGCCGGTCAACTAAACCAGTTATTGATGCCCCAGTAAGATTTACTGACGAAAGATTAGTCCCAATCATCACTGCGGCATTTAGATCAGCTTGAGTCATTACAGCATGAGATAAATTCGTTTCAAAGAAAACGGCTCCATTCGCTTGAACTTGTGCCATAGTTGCAACGGACAGGTTGGTATGGGCAAGAGACGCTCCGCTCAAATTTGCTCCAGTAAGCTTTGCGCCCACTAAAAGTGCTCCATCAAGGATAGTTCCACTTAAGTTCGCCCCTCGTAAGTTTACTCCAGGTGCTATAACTGCTGATAGATCTAGTCCTGAAAGGTCCGCCCCACTACAGTCGGCATCTGGTCCGATCTCACATGCCAATTTCGAAGGAGATGGCGAATCGTTAGTCTCAGATTCACTAGCTGCTTCGTCTTGGGACTCAGAAGCATCGGAATTAGCAGCATCGCTATCCTCTCCACTTCCACCTCCACCTCCACATGCACTGAGAAGCAGCAAAGACATCAAAACGCTCATTGATAAGAGTCGCATCATGGACTTAGCTCGCTTATCACATTTAACTTTGTGGGCTCTTAATACCTGCGTCTTAGAATCCATATTCATATGTCACTCCGTTTACTATAACTGTTATGCCGGTAGCTGAAGGGATAGCTTCAGCTTCAATATCGCCATTTTGTATGGAGATTGTTCCATCTTCAGAAATCTGTGCTGTTGCGCCACCCACTGTGTTAACAATCGTTGAACCGAATTCAGTTACGATATCGTTTAGGCCGCTAACATTACCTTGTGGGTCGTAGACGATCTCTTCAGAGTTAGGGAGAGTGACTTTGATTGATCCATTATCCTCTAAGATTATTTGGCGATCGAGGAGGTCATTGTCAGAGTCAAAATTATATGTATTGGTTCCCTTGTCGTATTCGATTACTCCATCAGCAGCACCAGCTGAGTCTTCTCCTCCGCCTTGCATGTTGATAGTTAGTGATTCGTCAGTTTCTTCGACGGTGTCGTTGCTATCGGTACTTCTCCCGGATGCGTCAAGATTAACTATTGTTCCATCTTCAAGAGTGATGATGTATTGACCATCAGCGGTTCGCTCGCTCGACTGGATATTTCCAGAGGCATCTTGGGTAGAAGTTGTATTCGAATTCGGGTCGAATTGGTAGACATCCCCATTGGAGTTAGTGAGTACTTCGTTGCCATCTTGGTCAATTCGAAGGATTTCAATCGCACCTGAAGGATCTGTGAACGTTGTTGTTTGCGTTGAAGAATCGAATCTTACACTTGAGCCATCAGTACCAGTTGTAATATACGAACCGTCGGATTCGTAGACAGTATTTTCTACGTATCCGTCAGGACGGGTTAGCTTAGATGTTGTTTCATCTCCTGATAAGGTGTATGTCCAGCCATCACTAGAGACCTCAGTCCGCCTTCCAGTTGCGTCAAGCGTTGTGACTGTTGTAATTCCGAATGGATCTACATATGTTTCGGACCCATCTTCGCGAACGACTCGATTTGATCCATCGGCATAAGAAACCATTAGGTCACCGTCGGCGTTTAACGTCCCAGTGTCTCTTGTCCCATCAGGATAAGTGATCGCGAATGTTCCGTCGCCTTCTTCTCTTCGCACGGTGCCATCGCTTGAAATCTCTGTCCTAGCTCCTGTTTCCGGGTCTACGGTTACTTCTACTGAGAACCCAGATGCGTCTGTGAAGTTTTCTCGACCGTTTTCATAAACGGTCGAACTGCTTCCATCATCGCATTGGCTCTTCCGCCCAGCTGTGTCACCGTCACCTACTGCTATTTCTGTACATGTCACTCCGGAAGGGTCTGTGTATTTAGATGACCCATCTTGGAATTCGATGTAGACAGACCCATCAGAGTTTCGGGAAACTACAGATCCGTCTTCCATGATTTCTTCCTCGTAGAAAGATCCATCAGGCCAAGTTACTCTTATGGACCCATCAGGTTTCTGTACCTCAACAGCTCCGTCATCAAATGTGAGAACAAGTGAACCATCTTCACGCAACTCTTCTACAGGAGGGACCCATGATTCTTCATTTCCATTTTCGTCAGTGAAGGTAAAGGTCCCATCTTCGCAATACGACCAACTTTCGCCATTGTCATAGATTTCCGTAGTGCAGCCAGTTGCTTCATTGAAGGAAACAATTGGCGCTGTCCACGTTTGAATCGTTCCATCTGCATCTTGCCAAGATCCTGACCCATCTGGACACCAAGTAGATACTGCTCCATCAGCGTATGTTTCAAAGCTACATCCAGTGGTTTCATCAAATTCGTAAGTACTCACGTTACCAAGTTCATCAGTCCATGTTTCAGTTCCATCATCGCACCAGGAAGATGATCCTTCAGCGTAATCTTGGGTGTAGCAACCCGTTTCAGGGTCGTAGACAGTGGCGCCCCATGAATCTTCTTCTCCATCGGCGCTAACATATGTTCCTGATCCATCTTCGCAATATGTTTCTCTACCGCCATCGGGGAAAGTAGTTTCGCCGCATCCCGTTATTTCATTCCAAGACCCTTTGGTCCCGTCAGCGTCTTCCCAGCTGGAACTTCCATTCGGACACCATGCATTCGTCCAATCATCGTAAATTTCTACGGTGCATCCAGTCTCAGGGTCAACAATTATTTCCGGGGCAGCCCATGTTTCTATGTTCCCATCAGGGTCAGTGTAGGAACTGAACCCGTTTTCGCAGTAAGCACTTTCTGAGCCATCAGCGTAAGTATCTGTCCAACATCCAGATTCCGCATCATAAGAAGAGACGTTTACATTCCCTTCTTCATCTTCCCAGTAGTTCGTTCCGTCATCACACCATGTCTCTGATTGGCCATTATAGCTTTGGGTCGTACAACCTGATTCTGGGTCATACACTGCCGCCGTCCACGTTTCTTGCTCTCCTGTAATGCCATCGAACCATGATCCTGACCCATCTTCACATTCTGTAAATTGACCGCCATCCTCAAATGTTTCAACCCAACAACCGGTATCTGGGTTGTAAACCCCAGCAGGTTCGTAGCTATCTTCGTCCCATTCAGATCCACACCAGCCATCAGTATTTTGAGGGTCTCTCTCATCAGCCCAAGACCAAATTCCTCCACGTTCTAGACATGCATCTTCATCACGGGCGTCCCAGACTTCGCCGGTGTCTTCCCAGCAGTAACCCCAATCCTCTTCGGACTGCCAGTTCCCTCCTCGGTCAAGACAAGACTCCTCATCTTGAGCTGACCAGATCGAGCCGTCGTCTTCCCATTCTTCGTAGCAGTATTCAAATTCCTCATCCCAGATTCCACCGCGGTCAAGACAAGACTCCTCGTCAGGGGCTGACCAAAGAGAGCCATCATCAATCAAATCCCAATCCTGGGTGCACCAGCCATCTTGGTTGTCGGGATCGTTCGGGTCGGCTAATTCCCAGATTCCACCGCGGTCTAAGCAATTTTCTTCGTCACGTGCGTCCCAGACTCCGCCGGTGTCTTCCCAGCAGTAACCCCAATCTTCTTCGGACTGCCAGTTTCCGCCTCGGTCAAGACAAGACTCCTCATCTTGAGCTGACCAGATCGAGCCGTCGTCTTCCCATTCTTCGTAGCAGTATTCAAATTCCTCATCCCAGATTCCGCCTCGCTCTAGACATGTGCCTTCATCGGGAGCCATCCAAATGGATCCATCATCTTCAATCTGGTAATCATCCATGCACCAGCCATCTGGGTTATCGGGGTCATTCGGGTCGGCCCATTCCCAGATTCCACCGCGGTCGAAACATGTTTGCTCATCGCCAGCGCCCCACACGTCATCTTCGTTTGACCAGTCCTCGAAACAATACCCTTCGCTACTTTCCCAGACTCCGCCTCGCTCTAGACATGTGCCTTCATCGGGAGCGGTCCAAATGGATCCATCATCTTCCATTACCCATTCTTCGTAGCACCAGCCCCCATCACTTTCCGACTCCCAGATTCCACCGCGTTCCAGACAGGTTTGCTCATCGGGGGCCATCCAAATGGATCCGTCATCTTCCATTGGGCCGTCCTCCCAAGATTCCGTACACCAGCCATCTTGGTTGTCGGGATCGTTTGGATCGGACCATTCCCAGATTCCACCGATGTCATAGCACTCTTGCTCATCACCGGCGCTCCAATCTACATCTGGGAATTCACAATACTCGCCGTTCCAGATGCCGCCTTGTTCGTTGCACCATGTTTCTTCGTCCCATTCTTCGTCATCGTCCCATTCTTCTTCTGGGTATTCGCAGCTGGTACCGTCCCAGATGCCGCCTCCATCGATGCACCACTGGCCATCATCTTCTTCCATCGGGGGTTCCTGCTCAGGAAGTTGGCAATTAGTTCCGTCCCAGATGCCGCCATCTTCGATGCACCACTGGCCATCATCTGCATTAGCATCTTGAAAAGCGTATGTTGGCGCAGCAAAAGCAGTGGATAACAATCCAATAATTGAGAGAAGAACTACTATGAATTTTCGTCGGAATCGCATATTACCTCCAAGAGACCTATAGGCAATGTACACTAAAAATATCCTGCGGCGAAGTCGTAGCGGGTTACCGTATTAAAGGTTTGTACTTTATTCGTGTGGGTTGGCTTGCTCCACCGCGTTCTTTGCGGATGAATTCCTCGTATTCGCTGAAATTCCCTTCAAACCATCTGACGAAAGAGTCGCCTTCGAATGCGAGTACGTGGGTGGCGACACGGTCTAGAAACCATCTGTCATGGCTGATGATCACTGCACACCCTGCAAAATCTTCGAGACCGCCTTCTAGCGCCCTTAACGTATCTACATCTAGGTCGTTGGTGGGTTCATCCAGTAGCAGCACGTTAGAACCGCTTTTAAGAATTTTTGCTAGATGGACTCTATTGCGTTCTCCTCCGGAGAGGTTACCAACCAGTTTTTGTTGGTCGGATCCTCGGAAGTTAAACGATGCTGTGTAGGCGCGCCCGTGGATTTCTCTTTTGCCAATGATGAGATTGTCTAGCCCTCCAGTTATTTCCTCATACACTGTTTTTTCGGGGTCAAGAGCATCTCGTGATTGGTCAACGTATCCCAATTCCACGGATGACCCGATGGTAATTTCACCGCTATCTGGAGATTCTTCGCCGGTAACCATCCGGAACAAAGTAGTTTTCCCAGCCCCATTGGCGCCTACAATCCCAACAATTCCAGCTGGAGGAAGAGAAAAACTTAAATCATCAATGAGTAGCTTGTCATCAAATCCCTTTGTAACACCTTTTACTTCAATCACTTGATCACCTAAACGAGTATCAGCATGGATGTTTATTTGCAGATCACGTTGATCTCTGTCTTCAGCTTTGGATTCAGCTAGTAGTTTTTCATAGGCAGCTAGCCGTGCTTTACCTTTCGCCTGCCTAGCTTTAGGCGCCATTCTTACCCAATCTAATTCGCGTTCGAGAGTGCGTTGGCGAGCAGTATCCCGATTTTTTTCTGATGTAAGACGCTGTTGCTTTTGTTCTAGCCAACTCGAATAGTTCCCGTGGTATGGTATACCGCGTCCGCGGTCGAGCTCTAGGATCCATTCTGCGACATTGTCTAGGAAGTACCGGTCGTGTGTAATAGCGACAACGGTTCCAACGTATTCTTGAAGGTGTCGCTCTAGCCAAGCAACTGATTCGGCATCTAGATGATTGGTGGGCTCGTCAAGGAGAAGGAGGTCAGGTTCGCGAAGGAGTAACCTGCATAATGCGACCCGTCGTTTCTCTCCGCCCGACAGGGAGTCAACGTTCATTTCAGGAGGTGGGAGCCTGAGAGCATCCATAGCGATTTCGATTTTGCGTTGGAGATCCCATGCGCCAACAGCTTCAATCTCTTTTTCGAGAGCAGACTGCTGGGATCCCAGTTTCTCAAAATCAGCTTCAGGGTCAGACCATTGGGCAAGGACGGAATCATATCGTGCGAGGAGATCCGCAACTTCGCCGACTCCGTCCATAACATTTCCATAAACCGTTTTTGTAGAATCTAATTCTGGCTCTTGAGAGAGGAACCCTACAGAGTAAGGAGGGGTCAGTCTTGCTTCGCCGCTGAAGTCATCGTCGAGCCCAGCCATAATCCTAAGAAGAGAAGATTTCCCTGCGCCATTCGCCCCAAGGACTCCTATTTTCGCTCCGGGGAAGAACGATAGGCTTATGTCTTTGAGGACATCGCGATCAGGCGGGTAGAACCGAGAACACTTATGCATGGTAAAGATATATTCAGAAGCCATGAACTGAGACTAGTTCTCCCAAGGGGACAATTCCGCATCAGAGCAGTTATGGCATAAGGCGAAATCGGCCCTATGCTCAGAACCGATGATATCAGCAGTACTTTTTGACTTCGGCGGGGTAATCACTACGAGCCCATTTGATGCATTCACCGCGTATGAACAAGAGGCAGGTCTTCCTGATGGACTAATACGGAGAATAAATAGTACGAATCCAGATACGAATGCTTGGGCACAATTTGAAAGAAGCCAAATTTCAAGAGAAGGCTTTCTGGAACTATTTGCCTCTGAAGCCGCTGCGCTGGGATACAAAGTTGACTCGGAACGAGTTTTACAATGTCTATCTACTCAGATCCGGCCAAAGATGGTGCAGGTCGTAGAGCGACTAAGTAAAGCCTACAAGACGGCTATTTTGACTAATAACCTCATTGAAGTGTCAGAGGAAGAGACAAACTCTGGACCTTCGCGTGAGCACTTAGGAAGTGTTTCCTCGGTGGTGGATTTGATTATTGAGTCCTCAAAGATAGGCGTACGGAAACCAGACAAGGCGTTTTATCAAATTGCTTGTGAACAATTAGATGTTTCACCTGGCGAATGTGTCTTTCTAGACGATTTGGGGATAAACCTAAAGCCTGCGAGAGCGATAGGGATGATAACGATCAAAGTTGTGAGTGAGTCTCAAGCCCTTCACGATTTAGGAGCAGTTCTTCACGAAGATTTAACGAGCTGAACAACTTTCATTATGGGTTCTGAGTAGTTTATGAACTAGTTTCGTGGACTAGGCTACTCGAATGCGGATAGTTACATGGAACGTGAACTCGTTGAAAGCGAGACTGCCAAGAGTCCGTGAATGGTTAGAGGTAATGAATCCTGATGTTCTTTGCATGCAGGAGACAAAACTTGCTGAAGAAGCATTTCCTACAAGCGAATTCACTGAACTCGGGTATGAAAGTGTTCACCATGGTCAGGGCCAATGGAACGGGGTAGCAATTCTTAGCAAGGTCGGAATCGAAGATGTGGAAGCAGGTTTCTCAGATGGAGGTGACCCTGATCCGGACGCAAGAATTATCTGGGCTACTTGTGGAGGGGTTCGAGTTGCTAGCGCCTACATTCCCAACGGAAGAGAAGTCGGACATGACCACTATGTCTATAAGCTTTCGTGGCTAGCTCGATTGAAGTCTCATCTCGAAATAAACCATACTCCCAAAGACAATGTTGCTGTCCTAGGTGATTTTAATGTCGCTCCGGAAGACAAAGATGTATGGGATCCAAAGGCGTTTAAAGGAGCTACGCATGTTAGTAAGCCAGAACGTGATGCCTTCCAAGGGGTCTTAGATTGGGGGCTGCAAGACATTTTTCGCAATCATTACCCCGAAGAAGAAGGGCTCTACACGTTTTGGGAGTATATGGCCGGTAGGTTCCATAAGCGTGAAGGTATGCGTATCGACTTTATTCTCGCAACTAAGTCTCTTGCGTCAAGGAGCAAGATAGTACTTGTAGATAGAAACGCGAGAAAGGGTGAAAAGCCATCAGATCATGCGCCGTTGCTCGCCGATTTTCATTCATGATTAGCCAAGTTGGATTAGTCAGGTTTTTGTAGGAGCTTCATTGAAATTTCTGCACTCGATGGGAGCTCTCCGCTTGGGCCAATAATGGTTAATTGGTCGTCAGCTAAAAGCACAGTGTCTGGTAAGGGCGACAGGATTTCTCCCTTCCTATAGATCGCTTCTATATGGAGATTCTGGTCTAATTTAAGTTCTCCAAGCACTTGACCTATCAGCGCCCCTATTTCCGTTTCAGCCAACAGTAAGTACTGGCCTATCTCGAGACCGGGGAGCAAAGCTTGTTTCACTTCTGATTCGAATGAAGCGTCAGCGACCACCTTTGCATCATCTGTATGGAGATAGGCTGCTAATTCACCAGCAAGTCGCAAAGATCTTCCAGGCTTGCTGGAAGTCCCAGCTAGAAAAAATAAGGCGTTTACTATTTCATCTCTTCCTCCCCATTCCCCAGGGATGCTAATGCCGGTTTCACTTCTGACAATAACTAGATGATCTATTTCAGACTCTTCGAAGAAGGCAACAGGCGTAGCAGTCGGGTGGGTTTCTGACGGCTGAATCCATAGTGACCCTGTTTCAAGAAATCGATCGCTTACTTCTTCAGGCTTAACTCCGAGCACGTTGCTTAGTATTTGCGATGCTCTAGTTGCAGCTTCATCGATGTCGCCTTCTGCTGGAACTGAGATAACGGTCGCTCGGGCTATCAAACCTGCGTAGTCATCTTCTGACCGCAATCCATGGCTCTGCATCGCGGCGGATATCTCCCTATCAACGCTAGTGTCAGCAGCCTGACCGAGCCTTTCGAAGATATGGTGAATAGCCCCAGCGGTCTGCGTTACCCGCTTACGGCCGAAGTAACGGAACCAAATCATCGTTAAAGCGATGGACACGCAAACAAGAAGTATTGGTAGAAGTCCTAGTTTGAAGACTAGATAGATAGATACCCCAATTCCGAAAATATGCAAGTAGGGGAATAAAGGGGACCGGAATCCAGGGGCGTATGAATTAATCCGTGAACTCCGTAGGACAATCACGGCGACATTCACCAAAGCAAGTTTTACTAGCACGAAAGCACTCGCGAGTTTCGCTATCGCTCCAGCTCCGAAAGCGACAACGATAACGATCATGCCAATACCGGTAAGGATGATCCCCCATATAGGCGTGCCAAATCTACTCATTTTCAGGAAAGAGGGACTCATTAACCCATCGCGGCTCATAGCCATTGGATAACGTGCAGCCGATAGTATCCCAGCATTTGCAGCGGATGCGAATGCTGCAAGAGCAGCAGCTATAACAAATCCAGCTCCTACTGCAGGCATGTACGCTTCTGCAGCTGAATGCAGTGGCGATAAGTCCCCCAAAAGTTCCGTTTGTGGGATAACAGCAACGACCACGAGCATCCCCAAGGTATATACAACGGTGCTTACAAACAGAGAGAGGATAACCCCCAGCGGGATATTTCGGGAAGGATCTTCAACCTCTTCTGCCATGCTAGCTACCTTGGTTAATCCACCGTAACTAACAAAAACCAATCCTATAGCTGCAATTAAACCCTCACTTCCTTTGCTGAAAAAGGGCTCAAAACTTCCTGCAGCATTCCCAACTTCAGGCATCCCAGTAATTAGGAACCATACGACTACTACCATGAGGAATCCGACCATAGCGACTTGAAGAGAAGCGCTTGTTTTCGAACCAACAATATTTAGAAGGCTAAAAAGCACAATTAAGATAACAGCTGTGAGTTTACTAGGGAGATCTATGCCAATTAAGGCTAAATAGGCGCTCATTGCTACAAGGGCGAAAGCATCTTTCATTACGAGAGACAGCCATGTCGCCACACTTGTTACCGTTCCTCCAGCTGGCCCCAGCGCACGGGCAAGGAAATAGTACAATCCACCAGCGCGAGGCATAGCGGTAGATAATTCTGCTACAGAGAGCATCGCTGGCAAGGCTAAAAGACCTGCGATTAAATATGCAAGAATAGCCGAAGGGCCAGCTTTCGCAGCAGCAAAACTTGGGAGAAAGAACAGGCCAGCACTGATGGTCCCCCCAGTGCTGATCACAAATACATGGCCAAGTCCAAGAGACCTTTTTAGGCTTGTAGGTGGCTTCGCGTTATCGCCCATGTGAAACCTTAACAAGTTATAGATCTCGTCTTAGGCTTTTGTCTCATTTTCATTGGAAAGAATTCGAATGATGTCATCGCCATACCTAGCGATTTTGAAACTGTTTAAGTGCGTTAATTTTTCCAGTTGATCTGTAGTACTTGGTTTACGGGATATCAACTGCTCTATCGCTTCGTCAGAGATCACATCGCCAGGTTTTACATCAGCCGCAAGTGCTTGAGAATTTCTCCAGTTCTCGAGGTTCTTTCTCTCGGTACTCTTTTCTTTGGGTCGCACTTTAGGGAAAAGCTGACCACGAAGGTTTTGAATTCGATCTCGCAACGAAGGCCCACCTGAGATTTGCAAGTTTGAGGAACGAACCGAATGCGAAATCTCTTTCAAGTAAGGAGATGGTTTCCGATTCACTTTCCTATTTCCGAAAGCTCTCTCACGAGCCCAAGAGCAGTGAAGTTCATCCTGTGCGCGAGTCATAGCTACGAAGAGGAGCCGGCGTTCTTCATCCAACGCAGCATCAGACATAGCATACGAGATAGGGCTGAATCCTTCTTCCAGTCCCGCAA
>JAQWQL010000098.1 GCA_029244605.1 Acidimicrobiales bacterium
TGTTCACGAGTTGTCCCTGAAGCAAAGTACCAATCTTCAGAAGCATCTGACTGGCAGTTTGATTGGGAGCTCCCAGTATTACCCATTACACGATGCTCGACTACGAGGTCACCTACGTTTGATTCGATTATTACAGCCGCAAACTCTCCGGCCACTTTCGGAAGGTCAGCGACCGTAATCGTCTTCACTGATCTTGGCGGAACCTCAACACTAGTTTTGACTGTCTCTATTTGGATAGTTTCAGGAGCAACCTTCTTTTTCTCTTCGCCATCTCTAGGTGCATTTATTAGAGGTGCCAGCACTGGTACGACAGTTATTTCCACATCAGCATTATTGTCTGATTTATTTCCGAGAATAACCTGATGATCTGCTATACCTGCCCCTCCCACTGTCCCAGAAACGCAATACCAAATAGATACCAGGTCAGATTCTGAGCCTACGGCCGAAGTGATAACTCGCTCAAGAGTTGCCGCATCTTCATTAGCGCCCCGCGTACTGTTCGCAAAAAATCCCCCAAAGATAAGTGCAATAAAAACAATTAGCGCTGGCCATCGAGTTACTTTCACAGTAATGACCTTTCGGATCCAACACTGGATCTCAGAAAACCTATAAGTACGAAGACCCATAGCAGGAGTTGAAGGAGGATCACAAGCCGATGGCTAGAGGGTGTCTTATGATCTAATTCAATTAACCCAGTTTCGTTCGGATTAAATCCAAGGCCCCAGTCTAGAGCAACCTCTTTTTCAACCTTCACTCCATCAACTCGGAGCACCCACGAGCTACCTGAAGGAACCGCTACAAATACCTCTGTGCCAGCACTTACAAATCCCGAATACGAGGGGGTATAGGAACCGCCAGAAAGAAGCGCCACAACATCCTCCGGCAGTGGTTCGGAAGCGAAAGAACGCAGTGTTCTTCCCACTGCTTCCTCTGCGGGCATAATCGCAGCCAGCGGCAAAGCTGAGACGTTTTGATACCGAACTATTCCTGGAGAAGCTTCAATTTTTATGAGGTCAAGCTGGCGCTCCAACGCTGAGACGACTGAAGAGGGTATTGGTTCCATCTGGCCGTTAGAAGGCAAGGGAGAAGAACGGTCAACAAGGACGATATCGCTGATCCCTAAAGGAGCTAGGAGTCTTCCTAGATTCGTGGTTCCACCGTTCATACCTAGATAGAAAGCTTCTTGAAGTAAATAATCACCGGGGCTTTCTCCCCCACCCCAACGGTCTAGAAATGATGACTCAAGTCCGGCGGAGACAGAAATCGTTAAGTTGTCACCGAACGAGTTTCCAGCGACAGCGAGCAAGTCATCATGCCCAATCCACAGCACACGCCCTATCTGGTCATTCTCGCTTTCCTGAAGGCCTAAAACTTGATTGAGTTCATCATTGGGCATCCCCCAATCTCCCGAAAATGAATTACCAAAAACAGGTAGTACGGCTAATGAGAACGCCACTAGTGCGCTTACAGGAACTAGTTGCCGCCACCCAAAACGGTATGTTTGAAGATCTCGCTGGAGTGCCCCTACCCCCATAGCTGCGGAAACTGCTAACCCCAAACACCCTGGGGCTAAAAGAACTTCTGGCCTAGGCATCGGAATATCCAAATACTGATTACTTTGAAGCCAAAGAACAGAGACGCTCCCTAGGTACATTACCCAACCACGGATTGCCCATGCCCACCGTTCTCCTTTTGCTAGGAGAAGGGGGACGATAGCCATTGCTAGAAATCCCCATCGGAAAAATGAAACGTCTGAACTATCAGTTCCTAATTGAAGAAAGGTAGAGAGGTCACCAGAGAAGTCTGACGAGGGACGAGTACCGACGAACCATTGCCATGACAAGTCATTTACGGCAATGTCTAGAAGCCAAGGAAGGTTCAACGCAAGCGCTATAAGGCCTCCCAAACTAAGCACTCCAATGAGCCGGATGGTTCCAGATGGCCAACCTGCTAATAGTGAACCAATAAAAATAGCAGCAACAACAGCTAGGACTTCAATTCCGGCAAATGGAACGAATGCAATCATGAAACCTATCAATATCCCCAACCCCGAAGCTTCTCGGAACCAATTGGATGGTAAGACATTCTTTCCTCTAGCTCCCCCCACTGAACCAAATGGCGAAATCTTTCCTGCTTTAGCCAAAAAGACGAGCAGCCACGGAAGCGTTCCGTGTAAAATAAGGCCACTCCATGATCCTGAATTTAAGGCATCGTAAGGCATGGGAGAAGCGAAGTATATTGAAGCTCCAGCGACACTGATCCACGGAGAACCAAAAGGCTTAAGAAAAGACCAAACCCCGAAAGCTCCTATAGGGAGCATGCCGAGGGTAAGAATCAGTCTTAGTAAGCCCATAGAACCGAACGAGAAAATTCCTAGGATTCCAGTTATCCCTAGAGCAGTTGGCGTTGCAGCTTCGTGCCCAATTCCAGTTGTCCACCAGTTCGAGAACCAAAGCGAAAAACACTCTTGGATACTTAGGTCAAATGGGACGAGTTCGCCTACGACAGGGACTTTTCGTGTAATCAAATGACGACTGCCAAATAAGAAAACAAGGGTTGTTAGCCCAACGAAGACCGCCGAAACCCTAGACGGGCCTGCGCGCATAGATTCTATATATCGCCTCGCTCGGGCGGTTACCGTTCCAGAAGAATCTGCTTGTTCATTAGCTTGATCCTTAAAAAAGGACTTGAATAAGGCATAGCCAGGTGACTGTAAGGATCGGATTTCTCCATCAGGAAGACGTCGAACGGATTTCAATTTCTTCCTTCGATTTATAAGGCTCAGAGGTCTTGAAAGGTTCCAAGCCCACGCTCCTAGCAACATACGAACTCGACTCAAGTCCCCAATTAGGAGTGAACCGAGAGACCGGAAAAGAGATAGCAAAAACGCTTGAGGAAGAACCCGTATGGAATGCCAGAAGCCGTAATTGCTCAAAATCACCCTGAGGCGATGGCGCTCTCTATATTTCTCTCCGTCTCCGCCCTTTCTATATTGCCCTTGTTCTTCGCGATGGCGTGCTAAGGCCAGAGGAACCGTGATAACCCTCGCTCCGGCCAAATGTGCCTTCCAACACAAATCTAGATCCTCTCCAACCATGCCCATTTGTTCATCGAAACCAGATATAGCCTTGAACAAATCAGTACGGACAAGAACAACGGTAGATGAAACCATAAATACGTCTGAAACGGAGTCGTGCTGTTCTTGGTCCAACTCCCCAGGCTCGACTTGGGAGGTCAAGTAGCCAAGCTTGTCGACAGAAGAACCTATTTCGAGCAACTCGTCCGGGCGGTCCCAATTAACTATTTTCGGCCCTGCTATACCCGCATTTGATCTTAACGATTCTTCGACCATAAGTCGAAGGGCATCTGGAGCAAGTGCGACATCATGGTGGCAAAACAAAAAGAAAGCCGCCTCCGTTTTTAGTTCTAATACTGAATTCAAATTCCTTCCATATCCGTGATCGGAGTCAACGGATATTATTTGCGCTTCTGGTAAAAATTCTGAGGCATAGATCTGCATTTCACTTTCGTCGCTAGTAGTAAGAACGGTTACATCAAAATTGGGATAATCTTGTATTGCTAATGAAGTAAGTGCGTCTCCAAACCACTCATCAGGGTTATGAGCAACTATAAAAATGCTAACTGGTGGATAGGCGACAGCATTTTCAGCTGATTTATCTTCTGTTGAAAGAGAATGCTCCACAGTGGCGAAGGTTAACCGCCAAAATGAAGTTCAGCATGTACCCTTCCACTCTCGTTTGAAATTTCTTATAGAAAATGACGAAATTGAATACGATTTCACCAAAAAAGTAGATTATTTCGATTTAAATCTCGAATTTAGATGGAGTACAATTTATATGTGCTCTATTCATCGGGGAAAAAATGCTGGCGCTAATTACAGGTGGCGCAGGTTTCGTTGGGAAACACTTGTCAGATTATCTTTCTACTTGCGGCGATGAGGTTGTAACCACTGATATTGCAGAGGGAGGCCCAGACCTGCTCGATGATGTAGCGCTAAATAACCTCTTTCTTTCTGTAAAGCCTGAGGTCGTATACCACCTTGCGGGTCAAGCTGATGTTGGAGCTTCTTGGAGTGATGCTCCGAGAACTTTCAGAATAAATGCCGAAGGAACTCTTAATGTTTTAATAGCTTGCCGACTAGCAGGCGTAAAGAGAGTTTTAACCGTTTCAAGTGCTGAGGTATATGGAAAGGTAAATGATAAAGAGTTGCCGATAAATGAGTCATTATCTCTTGCACCAGCTTCACCATATGCTGTAAGTAAAGCTGCCGTAGAAATGATCAGCACCTACGAGGCTTCGCGAGAGTTAGATGTAATGTGTTCTAGGTCATTTAATCATTTCGGGCCTGGCCAAAGCACAAATTTTGTTGCAGCGGCTCTAGCACTAAGAATCCTGGAAGCTAAGAAGGCAGGGGAAAAGAGTATCCCCGTAGGAAGATTGGATACAAAACGAGACTTTACTGATGTTCGCGATGTCGTTCGGGCCTACCGGTCTATTATCTGCAAAGGAATCTCAGGAGAGGCCTACAATGTCTGCTCGGGTGTTGATCGATCGATAGAAGAGTTAGCTGAAGCGCTCCTAGAAGCTTCGGAAAGCACAATAGAGCTAGTACCAGAGATTTCGCTTCAGCGCCCATCAGACATTCCAGTCCTTCGAGGTGACCATAGTAAGATTAAGTCCCATACCGGATGGACACCAAACGTAGAATTCACAGAAACAATCAAAGATATTATTAGTTCAACGCAAGCTTTCATCGATAAGAACAGTTAGGAAAAAAATGCCCTCCGCACTTATAACAGGAATTACAGGACAGGATGGATCCTACCTTGCTGAGTCGCTACTAGATAAGGGGTACGACGTCATAGGAATGGTGCGCAGAAGCAGCACAGTAAACTATGAGCGAATAGCCCATATCCAGAGGGCCATTCAATTTGTGAATGGAGACCTACTGGATCAGATGTCTTTAATTGACGCTGTTAAGGAACACAATCCAGATGAAGTTTATAATCTTGCAGCGCAATCCTTTGTCCAAACATCTTTCGGTCAACCAGTCCTTACCGGCGAAACCACTGCATTAAGTGTTACGCGGATACTTGACGCTATCCGGAATGTAGATCCAACTACACGTTTTTACCAAGCAAGTTCCAGCGAGATGTTTGGAAAAGTAGCAGAGGTCCCGCAAAACGAAGACACCCCTTTTTACCCAAGGAGCCCCTATGGGGTTGCGAAAGTTTATGGACATTGGATCACTGTGAATTACCGGGAAAGCTACAACCTCCATGCTTCTAGTGGCATCCTATTCAACCACGAAAGCCCGAGGCGCGGGTTAGAATTCGTAACACGAAAAATAAGCTACGGAGCTGCATCCATTAAACTAGGCCTTGAGAAAAAACTGGCTCTTGGAAATCTTGATGCAAAGAGAGACTGGGGTTTTGCTGGAGATTATGTTGAAGCCATGTGGTTGATGCTCCAGGAAGATTCTCCTGATGATTACGTGATCTGCACTGGAGAGACCCACAGCGTTAGGGAATTCTGCCAAGTAGCTTTCGGCCACCTAGGACTGTCTTATGAAGACCACGTAGAAGTCAATGAGAAATTCTTTCGACCTGCGGAGGTTGACCTTCTTGTAGGCGACTATTCAAAAGCCTCCACGAAACTCCACTGGACGCCAAGAACCACTTTCGAGGAACTCGTTACGATGATGGTTGATGCCGACATGGCCCTACTCGAGGGAAGACTCAAAGGGCTAGCGTGAACTCAGCTAAAAACAAAAAAGTGGTTGTCTTGTCTGGGGGGGTCGGAGCTGCAAAACTTTTGAAGGGGCTTACTAGAGTAATTGACCCAACTGACATAACTGCAATAGTAAATGTTGCTGATGATACGCAGCTTCATGGATTACATATCTCACCTGACCTCGACACAATTACCTACACCCTTGCAGGCGAAATAGATACCCAAAAGGGATGGGGGCTACAAAATGAAAGCTGGAATGCAATGGAGATGCTATCCCGCTATGGCGGTGTCGACTGGTTTCAGCTGGGCGATAGAGACCTTGGAACCCACATGTACAGAACCCACCGGATCCACCAAGGAGCTTCCCTCTCAACCATCGCAGAAGAAATAGCTACGGGTCTGAATGTTAAGGTAAATCTCCTGCCAGCAAGCGATGACCCAATAAATACAATCATTACAACACCAAAAGCAGGAGAGATAGAATTCCAAGAATACTTTGTTCGCTATCAACACAACCTCGAAATTTCAAACGTTAACTTTAAAGGAGTCGAAAACGCACAACCTGCTCCGAAAGTAATCGATGCAATAATGACTGCATCAGCAATCATTATTGCTCCATCTAACCCAATCGTCTCCATAGGGCCAGTACTTGCCGTTCCTGGCATCTCTGAAGCGTTAGACAAGAGAAGAGAGCTCTGCGTAGCTGTGTCTGGAATTATCAACGGGAAAGCACTAAAAGGGCCCGCAGATAGGATGCTCTTCGACCTAGGGCATGATGTATCTCCACTCGGCATTGCAAAAATTTACAAAAAGGTAGCATCGAAAATTGTGATTGATACTTCTGATGCTCAATATATCGATGAAATAGAAAATCTTGGATTCGGATGTTTAGCGACTGATACTGTGATGACAAATGAGAAAAAGTCTGAGACATTATGCTCGACCATACTTTCCACTTTTTTCCCGGAGGTTATAAAGTAATGCATCTTGAAATTCTTCCAATAGAAGGGCTCCCACAAATAAAACCAGGAGATGACCTCATCGCCATGTTAGGAGAATGTGATCAGATCCAATCTTCAGATATTCTTGTGGTCACACAGAAGATCATTTCCAAAGCTGAAAATCAGCTGATTGACATTGATCCCAACGATCCCATTAGCCATAAACCTCTTGTCGAAAAGGAATCTGTTCGAATTCTCCGCAGAAGAGGTGACCTAATTATCAGCGAGACCAAACATGGATTTGTGTGCGCTAATGCAGGCATTGACCTATCCAATGTTGAAAGAGGGCAAGCAGCCCTCCTCCCAGAAGATAGCGACCGCTCAGCTCTTCGATTAAAAGATGGCCTTAAAGGAAGATACAACCTCGATGTGGCTATTATCATTTCGGATACATTCGGGAGGCCATGGAGACGAGGATTAACCGACGTGGCTATAGGATCAGCTGGGATCTCTCCAATTCTTGATCTCCGCGGAGAACAAGATGCTTTAGGCAGAGAGATGCAAGTAACTGAAGTTGCTTTAGTTGATGAACTCGCTAGTGCTGCAGAGCTTGTGATGGGGAAGTCGTCTGGAATACCTGTTGCAATCATCCGAGGAGGCGACTCCGAATGGTTTGGTTCTGGGAATGTGAGAGAGAGTCTTCTTAGAGACCCGAAAGATGATCTATTCAGGTGAAACTAGCTATTCGATTCCCAATTCCTTATTGATTCTGGTACTTGAGTCTCTCTTTGTAGCGCCCCCAACCCCAAAAACCATCTCGACGTTATTCTCTTTACATACATCTGTTTCAGGTATATCTGAAGGTTGATTACGATCTCCGCCATTACCAAATATCAAGCCGTAGTCTTGGTTTGCAAGGGCAATAGCTGCAATTGTTTTCTTAACTGACGCATCATCATCGATAGCTATACAAGCATCATCAACGATTGATAGCGCTTTCACAATCCTTAATCTATCTTCCTCTGAAAGTATTATCTTCCCTTTTTTCTGTCTTTGCTGCGAATCATTATTCACGATAACTACAAGACGGTCCCCTAACTTCGCTCCAGCTTCCAGGTAATCTAGATGGCCGCAATGTAGCGGGCTGAAATATCCGCTTAGGATAACAAGCGTCTGGTTTTCCATTTAGTGCTCCCGAATGTGATAGAAAAGAGCCAGTCGAAAGTCCATAGAGAGAAACTACTCTTCTTCGGCTCCAAAGTCTTGTGGGCCGGGGATATCTGATGTATTTGGTCGTGTAATAACATCGCGAGACTGTCCTGTAACTCCTTCAAGAGTTTCCACCCTGTCAGGGATCGGAATATCTGCCCCCAAGGGTGCTCTCGCGATTGTAAACGCTTCTAGGTCAGCCAAAAATCGAACATCTCCCAAATTATCAGTATAAATTTTCTCTGGTTCCCCACCTTCTAAAGCATTGGCCCATCTGACTACCTGAATAACTGATGCTTCTCCACCGCAATCCGCCCCAGCTTCCAAGGACTGATTACCTGGCAAAACTAATTCCTCTTTACCTATCTCTGCACCCATAGCTTTTAAGAACACGCTTAGCGTCGCTTGCTTTCCAGTGACAGAAGATGTAAATGGATGAATATGTATTAATCCATCCTGATGAGAATGGATTCCCTCGGGGTCATATTCACTTTGGAACACAGGAAGGAATGAATCAGAAACACAGTCATATACTCCGTATGCAGCATGCCAATGATCTTGAAGCGTTGGGGTTACTTCAGCATCACGGGTCGCCCTAGCAAAGATAACGAGACCTAAGCCCAGAACAATAATAAGTGCTACCGCAGACGGAAACCCAAGGTCGCGACGCTCACTCGGGCCAGAAGTAGCTCCTGCCCTCTCAGCTCGCGCAATCTTCTTTGCGGATGATGCCTTTCCCATGTCCAAATACGGTAGTGGACCAAGACGGAAATATGGCACACCAACGAAGGGTTCTTTTAAAAAAAGGACAAAAAAGGAGCATTTTCCTTACTTTTTACCCAATTCGAGCTAACAACCGCGTATCTGACCGGCTCTTTGGACTGCTTCTTGAAGCTCTTGTTCCTCGTTTTCAATAGTAGTGGAAAAAACAACGGGGCTTGGTTCATCTAAAATATTGCTAGAAAGATTTACGGAATCAGTAAACCAAACTGGATCTCCGGTAACATCTACCTCTGAAAACGCTAGGGGTTTCGCTTCGCTAGCTTGACCTGATAGGCCCATTGTGATTCCTTCTTGAGACTCCGGATCTATCTGTTCATCAGATACTCCGGAATAATCTCTTCCAAAGATCAGTTCTATTCCCTTACCAGTTTCCTCTTCACGTTGGACGAGATCAGCCCCTGAGAGCAAATAAGACCTGAGTAACATCGCAGAATCTTCTTGAACAGCATCATGGTAAATTGTTGTTCTTTCGAAATCAAACGATGGAGCATTCCCAGTTTCGGCGATACGAAACCCTGCCGCTACTAACTCATTTGCGATTCGACTTGCCTCTCCAGTAATCCCAGTACCGTTAAGGAGAGTTAAGCCAAAACTTTTCTCTGGTTGGCTACCTCGAAAAACATCAAGGACTTCCTGCGCTTCGGATTCGATAAGCCGGAGAATCGAATAAGGCCCATCCCAGTCGAAGAATGTAGGCAGAGTAAATTTGTTCAGCGAATTGGCATCAAACCCTCGAAACCTACTTGCCAAATCAATCATGTCATCTGGGGTCATGCGATCATCTAAGGTTAGATAGCCTCCTCGAAAGACATCTTCAATCACATCCCTTATCTTCCCTGGGTCTCTGAAACCTGAATCAAATGCTTGTTGCAAGGAGAGAATAAGGAAATCTTGTTGCCGATCCATTCGGTCAAGATCACTTAAGGTATCCACTTTTCTCCACTCGCCTTGGACGAATGCTAGCATCGTTCTGCTCCTGACTATTCCCAGCCCTTGCTCAGGTGTCAGCGAAACACAACCTGTTTCTTCTATCAACAAGTGCGCCTTTTCGTCTTTTATTGGAAACTCGATGTAAAGATCGAGTCCGCCAATAATTTTAAAGAGTTCTAGAAATCCATTGAAATCTACTTGAATTACATGGTGGATAGGAACTGCTAAATAATCTCTAACCGTCTGCACTAGAGTTTGCGGACCAGTGAAGGCAAGTAAGCTGTTTATTTTTTGATGTTCGCCCCCATATCCCGAAATTGGGACCCATAAATCTCTAGGAACCGAGATAACAGAAACATCTGATTCTTTTCCTTGAGCACCTGTATCTAGTCGAAGGATTATTAATGTGTCTGTTAAAAGTTGAGATGATGATCGTATATACCGCAAACGATGATCGTCAGGAAGATTAGCCACTGAGTCAGTCCCAATCAGAAAGAAATTGAATACTTCCGGTTCTAAAATCGTCTCTTCTATGGGTTCACTATCTTCTTCAGCGATTACATCAGTTTCCTCCTCCGTTAAGATATTCCCATACGCTGTCCGTGGAATACTACTTACGGTATCTTTCGCATAGGCCAGAAGAGCGGCTGACAAAGCTGATATAACACAGGTTATTCCAAGAAGAAGTATGCAGATCCTTTGAACCCAAGACCTTCGTTGACGTGAACGACGCGCTGTAGCCATTATCTAAAGGTAACCTCTCTTATCCACCTATTTACAGACCCCTGCAAGTCTACAGGGGCCGCATCGAAACTAAGTCTCCCGAGGTCACTTCTCGTGATACTCCATTCTCGTCAAGAACTATAAGAGAACCTGAATTAGTAACATTCTGAGCTACACCTTCTAGAACTTCGTTATCAGTTATAACCCGAATGTCCTGTCCAATTGTCGCTGATAGCGAACGATAGAAATCCCAAAATTTCGAACTCTCGAGATCGATCGCAGCAAGATTCTCAAGAATAATTTCCGCAAGATCTACTCGGTCAGGAGGGCTTCTTAAATCTGAAAGAGAGATCACTCGTCGTTCAGGCACAACCTCCCTAAGATTACTCGGATTAACGTTAATACCTATCCCAACCACCACGGAAGCTCGGGTATCTACCAGCTGAGATTGCGCCAAGACCCCTGCTAGTTTCGGCTGTCCATCTCCTTCACACCCTACGACTACTATGTCATTGGGCCATTTAATTCGAATCTGTTCAAACCCAAAAGAAGATAACGCTACGCAGGCTGCAACTGCAACGCCCGATGCGAACACTCCTAGATTGACCGATTTGGTATCAGCTTGGAATCCAACTGACATTAGGAGAGCTGAATTAGGTTCTGACTCCCACCTTCGATCTCTTCGTCCTCTCCCGGAATTCTGGAAATCAGCGATA
>JAQWQL010000102.1 GCA_029244605.1 Acidimicrobiales bacterium
ACAACCACAGCACCGATATATACAAGTATTTGTGTAACACCTACAAATTCTGCGCCAAGAAGAAGGAACTGGGCAGCTACTCCAGCTAAGAGCACCACAAGCCAAAGCGCAGCATGCACTACATTTTTTGTGCTCACTACCTTTAATGCTGAACAGATCATAACGAGAGCTATGATTCCGAAGAAAACATTCTGCGCGACCATTAGCGTGGAACCTTTCTCTGTTTCTGTTCGGATCCAGCTTCGTATTCTTCGAAGTCAGGAACGGTATGCATCCATTCACTTAGCCGTTCTTTATCGTGGAGGAGATCAGCGAGTCGAAGTTCGGAGAATTCATACTCTGGAGTCCAGAAAAGGGCATCAAATGGGCATACTTCGACGCATATGCCGCAGTACATGCATAGAGAGTAATCGATGTCAAAACGATCTAGGGCGTTGACTTTACGTGGTTGCCCTCCAGCTCGTCGAGGTGGTGCTAACTCCTTGTGGCCTTCAATGTATATACACCAGTCGGGGCACTCCCTTGCGCAAAGCATACATGCGGTACAGTTTCCTTCGTGGAGAGCAATAACGCCACGAGCTCTGGTGGGAGGAGCCTCTTTCTCGTGTGGGTATTGAACGGTAAGCGCTCCCTCGCTTGGTTTTGGAACTGGGTTCTTAAGACCTCCAGGGAAAAGAGTTTTAACCATAGTTCGAAAAGTGACTTTAAGGCCTTTAAGAATCCCGGAAATTTGTGACATTAGAGGACCACCTTTAGAACGCCGGTTAGAGCGATATTTGCGAGGCTTAAGGGTATGAGGAATTTCCATGCAAGGCGTTGCAGTTGGTCTTCACGGAATCTTGGGAAAGTAAATCTGAACCAGAAGATAAGGAAAGCTATTGCCATCATTTTTCCAGCGAGAATTAATGGCCCTATTACGTTAAATATGTCATTTGTTGGATCAATTCCAGGGACATACCATCCGCCGAAGAAAAGTACCGCAGCGATTGCTGAGAATACACCGGCTGATGCGAACTCTCCTATAAAGAACAGAAGAAACCGAATTCCGGAGTATTCCGTAAGGTACCCTGTTACCAGTTCTGACTCGGCTACAGGCATGTCAAATGGCGCTTGGGTTAATTCAGCTTGAACCGCAACCATAAATATGAAGAACCCTATGAACTGGGTCAATATGAATGGATTTCCTATACCCCCCCAGCCGAAAATTTCCCCTTCAGCTTGGGAAAGAACAATTCCTTGCATGTTCATTGTTCCTGCTTGAATTACAACACCGACGACTGCAAGGATCAAGGGAAGTTCGTATGCGATCAACTGACCGGCTGCACGTATACCTCCGAGTAATGAGTATTTATTAGCAGAGGCCCAGCCAGCCATGAGTATTCCTATTACAGATACTGACGAGACTGCCATTGCAAAATATATCCCTACATCGAGATTGACAAATGTGGCATCTGGACCTGCAGGAAGAATAACCACGAGTAAGAAGGTCGACATGAGCACTACAAACGGTGCCGCTGCAAATACAAACTTGTCTGCTTTCGTTGGGAAGATATCTTCTTTTTGTAACCATTTGCCAACTTCGGCAAGTAATTGCATAGAGCCGTATGGGCCCGCCTCCATTGGACCTAGTCGACTTTGCATGAATGAGACAGCTTTGAATAGGTACAAATATACGATTGTTCCTGCTGGGAGAAGAACAGCAAGGAGTCCAATTGGTACTTTAATAAGAAATGTTTGTTGCCACCATGCGGGATCTAGGGCGAGAATGCTAGTCATCGGTCAATGTCCCCCAAGATAAAGTAGAGGGACGCAAGGATTGAAATAATGTCTGGAACAAATACTCCTTTAAGAAGCCAAGGGGTAATCGACATATTGGAAAAGCTTGCTGATCTTATTTTTACTCTAAATGGTGTCAGGTCTCCTTGGCTCACTACGTAGAAGCCCATTTCGCCAAGGGGATTTTCTGTAGCAACGTAAGCTTCTCCTGCGGGGACTTTGATGATCCGTGGAACTTTGGCCATTATCGGTCCTGATGGGATTCCGCCGAGTAATTGTTCGAGAATATTAATCGCTTCACGTGTTTCTTGGAGTCGTACCCAGAAGCGAGAAAATGAATCGCCATCGGGGTGAGTCCAGACTTTCCAATCAACTTCGTCGTATACCAAACCTACGTTGGCATCTCGACGGATATCCCAATCAATTCCTGATGCTCGAAGGTTCGCACCAGACAATCCATACGATAATGCAACATCCGGAGGTATTACTCCGATCCCTCGTGTCCGGGCTTGAAAGATTTCATTGCCTAATACGAGCTCTTCCATTTCATCACAGAAATCTCGCATTTTTCCTAGCACAGCCCCTGTTTCTTCTATCCATCCTTTAGGGAGGTCGTCCTTTAGGCCTCCGATCCGATCAAAGTTCGGGTGAAAACGGCCTCCAGTTACTCTCTCTATTTGGTTTAGGACAAACTCTCGATCACGGAATGCATAGAAAACTGGGGTGGTCGCCCCAACTTGAACTGCCATGTCTCCAAGGAACAAGGAGATATTCGCTATCCTACTTAGCTCAAATAGTACGGTACGTATCCATTGAGCACGAGGGGGGGCTTCTACTTCCATGAGCTGTTCAGCTGCAAGGATGAAGGGCACTTCGTTAGCGAAACTTCCTAACCAATCGATCCTGTTTACAAGTGTGGTGACCTGTGGGTATGTCCTTACTTCAGTAAGTTTTTCATATCCTCGATGCATGTAGCCCATAATTGGTTCTGCAGCTAGAACTTTCTCTCCGTCGAGTTTGGCCACAATACGTAAGGTTCCGTGTGTAGCCGGATGCTGGGGCCCTAGGTTCAGAGTCATACCCTCGTCAGTTTCAACTTCTACATTGACGCGAGCGTCAGCTGCCTGAGCAGCTATATAGGCCATCTGGTCGCTCTCAGTAGTTGCCATTACTCTTCATCTCCGGGTAGAAGTTCTACATCAACGATTCCAGGCCAAGGTTTCATTCTTCTAGAAAGAAGTGGGTAATCTTTCCGAAGTGGATGACCTTCAAAGTCACCGGGAAGGTAAATGTTTCTAAGGTCAGGGTGCTCATCAAACGTTAACCCGAACATCTCTCTTGCTTCGCGTTCGTGCCAGTTGGCGCCAGCGTAGATGGGAATTAGCGATAATGCTCTAGGGTCATTGTCGGGAAGATCAGCTTTGATCATGACTCCTATTTTTTTTGAAATTGAATAGACACGACATATTAATTGAAATCTAGTTTCTCCTCCCGTGTATCCCCATTCCATTTCTTTATCATCGTTCTCTTCAGGGTCGTCATTGATTAGGTCCTGTTCCGTTTCGTGTTCGCGTCCATACGGAGAAGGCATCCAATCAATTGCCGACAACCAGTCAAAGAATTTACAGTCAAGGGCTTCTTTCGCAGCTTTAGCAGCAGGTCTCCAGTCTTGGATACCTACTCGTATCCACAAGCCTCTTCCAGTAGCGATATGTGAATCCAGTATCTTTCCCTCAAGCTCTTGTTGAAGAGTCGCAAGAGCGGCTTCTGCTTTTTCGTCAGTAAGAATAACTTCTTCATCGGTTTCTGTAGTTTCTGTGACGGCAGTTTCTTCTGGTTTTGTTGAGTCTCCTGTCGACGATTTCGCTTCTGCTTCAGCTTTTTCTCTCGCAGCTTGGGCGCGCTTAAGAAGATGTTCGGGTATTTCAGCCATATTTCCCCTTCGAACACGAAGAGGAGTTCCATCTCGTGAAGCTACTCGACAACAATGGGATCCCCTTTCCATCGTTCGGCCATGTCTTCATTCATGATGCGTTCTTGGAGGAGGACAATTCCTTCAAGAAGCGCTTCAGGGCGAGGCGGGCACCCAGGAACGTACACGTCTACGGGGATGACCTGGTCTACGCCTTTGGTAACTGAATAAGAATCCCAATATGGGCCGCCACAATTTGCACATGACCCCATTGAAATTACGTATTTTGGATCAGGCATTTGTTCCCATAATCGTCGAACAGCAGGAGCCATTTTGTCGGTAACTGTTCCCGAAACAACGAGGAAATCAGCTTGTCGTGGACTAGCAGGGAGAGGAATAACTCCCAAACGCATAACGTCGTAACGTGGCGAAGCAAATGCAGCTCCCATTTCAATAGCGCAACATGCCAGACCCCATTGGTACACCCACATTGAATATCGTCGACTCATATTGAGGAGCTTTGTCAAGGGTTTCGGAATTTTTCCAGATTCTACAAGGCCCATTGTGCCTCCGTAATTTTGGCGTCTCTTCTGTGCGCTAGACCCATTTTAAGACTCCTTTGCGCCAAGCATATACAAGCCCCAGCAACAGAATAAATATGAATATTGCCATCTCTACAAGTCCGAAATATCCGTATGCTTCAAGCCTGGTAGCCCAAGGGAAAATAAAGACTGCCTCAACGTCGAACATGACGAATAGGAGGGCGAATATGTAATAGCGGATATTGCTTTGTCCCCAACCTGTCCCAATCGGATCTACTCCGGATTCGTATGTTAGGTATTTTTGTCCTTGTTTTCTGGTTGGACGGATTAGCGCGCTCAACCCAACGAATGCGCCCACGAGGGCACATGCAAGGACGCCAAAAACTGCGACCGTGAGATAGCTGCGAAGAAAATCGGACACTGGGTTCGAGACTAGTAAGTAAGGGGCATATGGGCCAACGTGTAAAGCCCTAACTTAGCTCAAAATGTTGGAGTTTCGGTGGTCTATAGAGTGAATATTTTGACATTAACCCGATCTCTTCACAGAAATTAGAGAATGGGAAGTGCTTCTCGTACTAGTTCTACTATTGGTTCGGGCCAAATGCCGAAAAAGAGTGTGAATCCTCCAGAAATAAGAAGGACAAATCCAACCTGGAAGGGAATGGGAATGTTTGCACGTGCTTGCCGCATGCTCATGCGATCTGACTCGTCGTTATCATCTAGCCACATTCTGACAAGGATCTTGAGGTAGAGAAATGCAGCGATAACAGCAGTGACCATTGCAGTGACTGCCAGACCGAAAGAACGGGCTTCGATAGCTGCTTCAATGACATAGAATTTTGCAAAAAACCCTGTTGTTAAAGGAATTCCGGCTTGCCCTAAAAGAAATACAGTAAAGACAGCAGCAAGGATGGGTCTTCGGGATGCGAGACCTTCAAAGTCTTGTAAGTTTGTTTTTCCGCCACTTAACCTGCCGACTATCGAAACTATTGTAAAGCTCCCCAGGACCATAAATGCGTATGTAATTAGGTAGAAAGATACTGAAGTGACCCCATCGTTAGATCCTGACTGGAAGCCGACAAGAATGTATCCTGCATGGCTAATAGAAGAATAAGCTAGGAGCCGTTTGACATCGGTTTGCACAATCGCCATTAAAGACCCAACCACTAGTGTCGCTATAGCAAGGCCGTAAATAATTGGTTTCCAGTCAGTTTGATATGAAAGTAAAGCCCCATAAAAAACGCGAATAAGAGCAGCAAATCCTGCTGCTTTTACTGCTGAAGCCATGTAGGCGACGAAGGGAGTAGGTGAACCTTGATAAACGTCAGGGGTCCAAAAATGGAATGGTACGGTTGCGACTTTGAACCCAAGACCAATAAGGACCATTGCGATTCCTGTCAAAAGTAACGCATCGTTGGTTAGTTCTGCTGAATCGAGAAATTCACGAATGGCCGAAAGGCTCGTTGATCCTGTTGCGCCATAGATAAGAGCTATCCCATATAGAAGGAATCCTGATGCAAATGCTCCAAGCACGAAGTACTTCATTCCGGCTTCTTGTGATTGCACTCGCCGCATATCCAGAGCTGCGAGTACGTAAGCCGCAATGGAAAGAACTTCAATACCGAGGAAGAGCACTATAAGGTCGCTTGCTCCTGCAATTATGATCCCGCCGGTTGCAGAAAGCAGAATAAGTGCATATGGCTCAGGGCCTGCAACCCCTTCATCGCTGAGGTAGGCACTCGCCAAACAAGTTACGAGGATAACTGAGATGAGAATGAGGAAAGTGATAAGCAGAGAAAAGCCATCAACGCTGAATCCACCTGCAATCGTGTTAAACGGGCCCCTCTCAGCATCTTGGACACGGGTCCATAATGGTATTGCTGAAATCGCGCTTGCTAAGGCTGAAATACCTGTGAACAGGGCGAACGCTGATGAAGAAAGGTCTTTGGGGGCAATTGAGGCAATAGTCAGAAGGAGTATGGCTGCTCCACTAAGGATAAGTAGAGGAAGTAACGCTACCCAAGCTATATCTGGCGTTACTATTGTTGAAGCAAAGTTAGGTGCAATGGCGAGTGAGAACATTTATTCGTGCCCTCCTTCGTCGTGATGGCTATCGTGACCGTGGTGGTCTTCATGGTGTTCAAAATTTTCGACCAAATCAGCAAAAGAACTTCGGACGCCTACGGTAGGTGTAGGTTCTCGAAATCTTCCTTCTTCGGCATGTTCTTCAACATGAGCAACCAGTCTGTCTACTGCCGGTTCTATCCTGTTCAACATTGGTTTGGGGTAAATACCTAGGTAGACAATTGCAACTATTAGAGGAACAAGAATAAGTCGCTCCCAGTGTGTTAGATCTTTAATTTCTTCATCGGATGGGTCGGCTTGGCCATGAAAAACTCGTTGGTAGGCCCAGAGGAGATAGAGGGCGGCGAGAATAACTCCTACGGCAGCGACAACAGCCCACCATCTGTTTGCTGTAAACGCTCCGAGAAGAATGAGAAACTCTCCGACAAATCCATTCAACCCCGGAAGTCCTATTGAAGACAACATCACGATCGTAAAGGCTCCTGCAAGAATGGGAGCTGATTTCTGTATTCCGCCGAGATTAGCAATCTCTCTTGTGTGCTTTCTTTCGTAAATGATTCCAACAAGGAGAAAAAGCGCTCCGGTTGAGATGCCATGGTTTATCATTTGGACTGTTGCACCTTGGATCCCCTGAGTATTTAGGGCAAAAGTCCCGAGGATAATAAACCCAAGGTGGGCAATCGAAGAGTATGCAACTAGCCGCTTCAGGTCGCTTTGCATCGTAGCGACAACTGCTCCGTAGAGGATTCCTAAAACTCCCAAGGTTAAGAAGAGTGGGGCAAAGAAGTGAGAGGCTTCGGGAAAAAGGTATAGGCCGAAGCGAATAAATCCGTAGGTACCTAGTTTCAACATGACGCCGGCAAGAATAACTGAACCAGCTGTTGGTGCTTCTGTGTGAGCGTCTGGCAACCAAGTATGTACTGGAAATAATGGCACTTTAACTGCGAAAGCTAGGGCAAACCCGAGGAAAAGAATACGCCCAGTTGTCGTTGAGATCGCCGGATTTTCTGCTATTTCTAGAAGGTTAAATGTTAGATCGTTTCCAGAGTCTCGTGAGTGGAGAGATGCCAAGGCAATGATGCTGACGAGCATGATTGCTGACCCGAGCATGGTGTAAAGGAAGAATTTTGTTGCGGCATATTTTGCATTTCCATGCCCCCATTTGCCGATGAGGAAATACATGGGAATCAGAACGATCTCAAAGAATACAAAGAACATAAATAGGTCAAGGGCGACGAAAACTCCCATACAGCCTGACTGAAGGAGTAAAAGCCAGACATAATATGCCTTGTGATCATGGGAAGGGTTGATTGCAACTATCGTCAATGGGAATAGAAGTCCCGTTAAGACAACGAGGAAAAGTGATATGCCGTCAATGCCTGCAAACCATTGAATTCCGAGGCTTTCTACCCATGTTCTTTCAGAGACGAATTGGAAATCAGAATTGCTTTCAAAGGCTGCAAGCACCCAAACGGATATAGCTCCCACTATTCCAGAGAAAAGAGTTGCTAATAGTTTGTGTAGGCCTACTCGTGCAGATGGAGTAAGAGCGACTGTAAGAGCTCCAATGATTGGGAGAATGACCAACGCTGGGATAGTCGGGAATGATGGGCCTGATGCTGCGAGAGATAAGAAGGCGAAAGATCCCATTAGAAATTCATCCTCGTGATGAAATAGATAACAACGACGATGCTGCCAAGCACCATACCTAGCGCGTATGTTCGAACGAGTCCTGTCTGAAGAACCCTCATTTTAGTGCCAATTTGTTCGGTGAGACGTCCGGTACTATTTACGGCTCCATCGATGATGTTCTTGTCAAACCATGTAATAGAGGTAAACAATTTCTTCCCTGGGCCGTCCATAAATTTACTAACCCATTGGTCGAACCCCCATGCATCTCGAAGTATTTTCGGCTCCATCGTCTCTGGCGTTATCCGATTCAGCCGGTAGACGTACACTGCAAATCCTATGCCGAAAGTAGCCCCAGCGATCGCTACCATAGCTAAAATCCATTTCGTCGATCCTGAGGCTGAAACATGTACTTCGTTCCCGAACAAGATTGGTTCAAGCCAAGTTTCTAGAAATTTTGTGTCGTGGGAGAATGGGAGATTTAGGACACCAGCGATTACGGCCAGTAAGGATAAGGCAACGAGGGGAAGAGTCATAAGCCAAGGAGATTCTTTAGGTTCTATTACTTCGTGCTCATTTGCATGGCCTTCGGTAGATGCTTCATGCGATTGATCTTCGTCCTCGATTTGTGGCGACCCAGCTTCGGCCCATTTCGGTTTTCCAAAGAAAGTCATAAATACTAGACGACTCATGTAGAAGGCTGTCAGAACAGCTGCAAATAGTAGAAGCACCCATGCAATTTTGTTCTCATTCCATGCAGCTAAAAGAACTTCGTCTTTCGACCAGAAGCCTGAGAATGGAGGGACCCCTGCGATAGCCAACCAACCAAGGATAAAGGTAGCGGCAGTTATTGGCATCGCCTTAGCTAATCCTCCATATCTTCTCATGTCTTGCTCGTGGTGCATTCCATGAATAACCGAGCCAGCCCCAAGGAAAAGAAGCGCTTTGAAAAAGGCATGGGTAATCATGTGGAAAATTGCAGCCACATACAATCCGGAACCTACTGCTACAAACATGAATCCAAGCTGGCTAACAGTTGAATACGCTAAGACCTTCTTGATGTCGTTTTGAGCAACAGCCGCTGCGGCAGCGTATAAAGCTGTTATTAGACCAACAATCCATATTAAATTCGTAGACCATTCGCTAGCTTCGGCAAGAACTGGGTTCATTCGAGTTAATAAGTAAACTCCAGATGTAACCATGGTTGCAGCATGGATAAGCGCCGAAACCGGTGTAGGTCCCGCCATGGCATCGGGAAGCCAAAGGTAGAGGGGGAATTGGGCAGACTTCCCTGCTGCGCCAATGAAAAGCATTACAACTATAACTGTCGCTGTTACTTGCGAAATGAGGTTCTCTTCAATAATGGAAGCAAAAATGTCACTATATTTTAGCGACCCCACCTTAAAGAAAATAAAGAACATAGCTACCATGAAGCCCCAGTCCCCAACTCTGTTGGTCACAAAAGCTTTTTTCCCGGCTGAAGCATTTGCTGCATCATCAAACCAAAATGAGATTAGGAAGTAGGAACAGGCACCTACACCTTCCCAACCCAAAAAGGTCATCAGTAGGTTGTCTCCTAAGACAAGTATGAGCATAGAGAATACGAAAAGGTTTAAATAGACAAAGAATTTCGAAAAGTTTGGATCACCATGCATATAACTAATGGCGTACATATGTATAAGGGTGCTTACCCCTGTAATAAAAAGAACCATAGTTATTGAAAGGGGATCGCCTAAAAACCCCATTGAGACAGACAGTTCACCTGAAGGTATCCATTCAAAGAGTTCTAGTTCGTAAATGCGTTTCGAACTGTCTTCTGATCGAAGTCCGAAAAATACGATCACAGCTGTTATAAATGAGGCTCCCACCATCATGGTGGCGAGCCACCCTGAAGCTGGCTCTCCTAGTCTCTTTCCGACTAGAGCTAGTAGGAGGAACCCAAGGAGGGGAAATAATGGGATGAAACAGACTAGTTCTTGCACGTTAACCCCTTAGTACCGATATTTCATCGATGGAAGCTTTTGGACGCCGCCGCATAACTGCAACAACAATCGCAAGACCAATCACAACTTCAGCAGCTGCTACAACAAGAACAAAAAGGACGGACACTTGTCCTCCTAGGTCCCCCATACTCTTACCGAAAGCAATAAAGGCTAAGTTCGCGGCATTCAACATTAATTCAATGCACATAAACAT
>JAQWQL010000107.1 GCA_029244605.1 Acidimicrobiales bacterium
AACGCTCTACATCGAGCTTTCTATTTCGCTCCTATGCATGTTCCATGGGAACCTCAATCCATGTGGGATACTTTCAGAGACGCGTTGGATGCTGCGCCTGAAGACTTATCGTGGGCATTGAGTAGTCACGATGATCCACGCGCCCCAACACGGTTCGGCGGCGGACAAGAAGGTAAACAGCGTTCGCTAGCCTATTCCGTATTACTTTTTTTTCTTCCGGGTTTACCATTTATTTACCAAGGAGATGAGCTTGGGCTGCCCAGTATCGAATTAAAAGAAGATGAACTTGCTGACCCTGTAGCAACAAGAAACGTAATTGAGACAGATGGCCGCGACGGGGCTAGGTCTCCAATCCCTTGGGAAGACAACTCCGGCCTTGGGTTTACAACAGGCACACCATGGATGCCGATGGGGGACCGCACCTACAGTGACACCGTGGAACACCAACAGGGAACTGAAGGCTCATGGTTAATGTCCTATAAGAACCTTTTGGCAATACGTCAAAGGCATCTCGAAGTAGGCGTTCTCTTACGATGGGTTACCGCAAGAGACAGCGATGTCATCAGCTTCCGCCGAGGGAACTTGATTAGCGCCTTAAATGTAGGATCTTCTGGCACTACCATCTCCCTTCCACAAGGAGAATGGGAATTAGTTTTCCAAGTAGGAGAGGTTTCTATACAGGGTCAGGAAACTCTCTTCGGCGTGAATTCGGCTGCTATCTTAGTTCTCGCCAGCCAATGACCGCGCCAGTAGTGCCATAGTGATAGCTGCTTCCGCAGCTGATGAACCCTTATCTCCGGAAGATCCATCATGATCAACGTAGTTACTATCTGACCTTTCAAGGGCTTGTTCGTATGTGTCGGTGGTCAGCACCCCAAGTGAAATGGGGGTGTTAGATGACAGACTTACTTTCTGGATTCCGCGTATGCACTCACCTGCGACAAAATCAAAGTGAGGTGTTCCGCCTTTAACCACAGATCCCAAAGCAATGACTGCGTCTACATCCGTCTTGTCTATTACTTGTTGGCAAGCAAATGAGATTTCAAAAGCTCCTGGTACCCAATAGACAGTAATTTCTGTCTGGAAACCAGAATCGTTTTCTAGGTAGGTCTGCGCTCCGTTGAGTAGGCGATTGGAAATTTCTTCATTGAATTGGCTCACAACAATCGCTATGCGCAATTTTTCAGAAGTCACTCGCTCTCCTCGGCTGTTACCCCATCCTCGACACTAAGGAAATGCCCTAGTCGTTCTCCCTTGGTTTGGAGGTAGCGAATATTCTCATCAGTTGTTCCTCCGATGAGTGGTACTCGCTCAATGATTTCTAGGTGGTAGCCATCGAGGCCACCGTATTTCGCTGGATTATTGGTGAGGAGGCGCATTTTTGTTATGCCTAGATCTGAAATAATTTGAGCCCCGATACCGTATTCTCTCGAATCGATGGGAAGTCCTAAAGCAACATTGGCATCGACAGTATCCAAGCCTTCGTCCTGAAGGGCATATGCTCTCATTTTGTGTCCTAAGCCGATGCCGCGCCCCTCATGGCCTCGCAGGTACACGATGGCACCATTTCCAGATTCACTGACAAGTTTCATCGCTAAATCAAGTTGAGATCCACAATCACATCGTAGTGAACCGAGGACATCCCCCGTTAAGCATTCTGAGTGCACACGGACTAGTGGCGGTTGGCTAGGGTCGAAGTTCTTTGAGACAAAAGCAAGATGCTCCATATTGTCGAGTGAGCTTCGGTAGATATGGGCGGTAAATTCTCCGTATTTTGTTGGGATTCGGGCAGTGGAAAATCGTTCAACGAGTCGTTCATGGCGATTCCGGTATCGGATTAAATCAGCGATTGAGACAATGGGGATGTTGTGCGTTTTTGCGAATTCTAGGAGTTCGGGCAATCGTGCCATCGTTCCGTCATCAGAGACGATCTCCGAGATAACTCCCGCAGGTGAAAGTCCAGCCATTGTCGCAAGGTCAACTGCTGCTTCGGTATGGCCTGCTCGCTTAAGGACTCCGCCTGCGCGTGCACGTAGGGGGAAAACGTGGCCCGGTCTAGCAAATCCGCTAGCGACTACTTGATCGCTAGCGAGAGCTCTACATGTTAGGGCGCGATCGCTTGCGGAGATTCCCGTAGTTGTCCCTTCAGCTACATCCACAGAAATCGTAAACGCTGTGCCCATCGCCTCGGTATTGTTTGCCACCATTAAAGGTAGATGTAGAGCATCAGCGCGCTCATTGGTGATTGGGCAACACACAACTCCGCTCGTATATTTCACCATAAACGCCATATCGTCCGGAGTAACGGTCTCTGCAGCGATGATCAGGTCACCTTCGTTTTCGCGATCCTCGTCATCTATGACTACAACAAACTTTCCAGCTGCTATTGCATCGATCGCTTCTCGGATTGTGTTTAATTCGGACACGGTAATCTACTCTACTTCCAAGTTGCTTTGGTTGTTCGTTGAAAGCTGGCGTTCGATGTACTTAGCGAGAATGTCTACTTCCACGTTGACCTTACTTCCGATGGATTTATGATTGAGGTTAGTGGCTGACCATGTATGGGGGATAACTGCGATTTCGAAACTAGTAGAGTGCACTGCGGCGATGGTGAGACTTATTCCATCAATGGTTATGGATCCTTTGTGGCAGACGTACTGTTCCCATTCAGGGTCAAGTGCAAAGGCAAAACGATAAGAGTCGTCGTCTTGTTTTTCGATGCTTTGTATGCTGGTCGGCCCGTCAATGTGGCCTTGCACGATATGGCCGCCGAATCGGCCGGAAGCCTGTAAAGGTCGCTCAAGGTTTACTGGATCTCCTTCAGCCAACGACCCCAAATTGGTTCGATTCATAGTCTCCGGGACTGCATCAGTGGACCACCAGTCCTCTCCAAAGCTGACAGCGGTAAGGCAGCAGCCATTCACAGCTACTGAAGAACCAAGTTTAATATCTTCTAAGATTTTACTTGCTGAAAAAAGCAGAGTAGACCCTGAACCGTTGGGGGAGATAGATTGTACCGTACCTACTTCTTCTATTATGCCTGTGAACAATTTGTACCTTTCAGGGAAGAAAGATTGCATTCCTTGTATTAATGTATACCATTAATACAAGGAATGCAATCTTAGCGGCCTTACCATCATCAAACGTCAATGAGAAGATGGCGGCTTACGTCTCCAACTTGCCTTAGCTCCATTCTGCGACTGGCAAACCACCAACCATCATCGTGCAAAACAAACGAATCGAAATACTGGCCAGTGACAATGACCTGAAGAGGAAAGTCCTCCATCCCTTGAAACACCGTAAAATATGATTTCGCACTAGCTTCTTTCCCCTTCACATTAATCGACGTATTCGTCGTAACGTGGTGCGTACGAGGTGTCCCATCTTCATACCGGCGCGTTGTGCTTGTATACATGGCACAAATATTTTCCGCCCCTGCAATTTCTCGTGATTCGTCAACGATGATTTTTCCTCTTGAGAATAACTCTCCGACGCCTGCAAAATCTCCCTTATCTATTCTTCTAGCGTATTCGAAAATAAGATCTTGAATCCCTGATGAATCATTCATATCGGCGCTTTCCGTATTCTGCATAAAGGCCTGCCTCCAGCATGTAGAATGATTTTAACTTACGGTGACTCCGTAACCACTCAAGGAAGACCGTGTTCAGTTCAATCCCTAGCCCAAATTCAGGATCGTTTAACCTCGGGCCTCTCACCCTACGGGGCTATGGCTTGATGATAGCTCTAGGTGTTCTCGCAGCAGTCTGGCTTGCATCAAAAAGGTTTTCAGGTCGTTCAATGAGCTCTGACCATGCTGCCGGCCTAGCGATGTGGTGTGTCCCAGCTGGGATAATCGGTGCTCGGATGTATCATGTCATCACTGACTGGGAACGCTTTAGTGGTAATTGGGCAGACGCATTCAAAATTTGGAATGGGGGCCTAGGTATTCTTGGTGGAGTTATTGCTGGCTATTTGGCGACGATACTTTATTGCAAGAGGGCCAATCTAGACTTTCGAACAGCTATCGATATCGTCGCTCCATCAATACCTCTTGCACAAATGATAGGAAGGTGGGGCAACTGGTTTAACCAGGAGCTTTACGGCCGCCCATCAGACCTCCCATGGGCACTGGAAATTGACCTCGAAAATCGCCCCACCCAGCATATTGAGGAAGCAACTTTCCATCCCACCTTCCTGTACGAATCACTTTGGAACCTCATGGTTGTTTTAGCCTTAATAAAAATTGACCGAATGAAAAAACTTTCCAAAGGCATGCTCTTCATTGTTTACCTTTCTCTGTATTCGGTCGGGCGTATATGGGTAGAAGCCTTGCGCATAGATGAAGCAACTAAGGTCGCTGGCCTTCGAATAAATATATGGGTCTTTTCAATCTTGCTTCTCATGAGTCTGGGCCTTCTCATTAAAGTAGGATGGTTTGACCACAGCAGCCGAGAGAGTTCTGATACAAATCCCGATACTCCTGATTCAGAAATGATCCATTCTGATGGCGGTTCACCGGATCAGGCGAACTAATCCAAAGAAATCTCAGCACAGTTACCACTATCAGAGTAGCTTCGTGGTTGAGGTGTTAGAGAGAAAATGATCGAAGAGAATCCATACGAGGATAGATTTGAGCGAACGTTTGCATTCGTGGACCTTTCCGGCTTCACCACTTTTACAGACCGGTGGGGAGACAAAGCTGCAGTTGAAGTTCTTGATGACTTTAGATCTCTCGTAAGGACAATAGCTTCTCGAAAGGGTATACGTATAGCTAAGTGGCTGGGCGATGGGGCTATGTTGGTAGCGGTTGAGCCTGAAACTGCTACAGAAGCGATTATGGAAATGCTAGAATCCCTAGCTCAATCTGAAGCACCTCTAGAGTTACGTGCCGGATTAGCTTCAGGTCCCGTATTGTTGGTTGACGGAGAGGATTACCTTGGGCATGCGGTCAACATGGCCTCTCGTTTATGTGACCGAGCCCAACCGGGCGAAGTTCTTGCTACGAGTTCAATGATTACCTCGCTTATGGTTAATACTCCGTCAACTCCCATTGGCGAACACCAAATAAAAGGGTTCAAGGAACCCATAGAGATTGTTCGACTTACATTACCAGGTAAGGCATAAGCTATTTCAGAACATACCCACTCAAGAGGTCAGAAGATGTATTCTAGGAACCTGTGGATATTCCCTCCTCTTACCGTTTCGTTTTTAGAAAGTGGCGTCAGCCATCTTCTGCAAGCGAAATTTTCTAAACACCAATTTTATGACAAGTAAACAAACATGGAACGACCTTGGGGTGGACAATGATATTTGTGAAATCCTTTCCGAGAGAGGCATAACTTCTCCATTTCCTATTCAATCCCTTACGATTCCAGATGCGCTATCCGGTAGTGACGTTTGCGGAAAAGCGAAGACAGGATCTGGGAAAACTCTAGCATTCGGTATTCCGATGATTCAGAACCTTCCATTAGAGAAGAAGGCTAAAGCAGCGGACCCGAGAGTCCTCATACTCGTTCCTACCCGAGAACTTGCAGTTCAAGTTAGTGAAGAACTTGAACCATTCACCGACGTTCGGGGTCTCAAGATTGCCGCAATTTATGGAGGCGCAAATATCGAGACTCAGATAAAGACTATTAAGAAAGGGTTGGATGTCGTCGCCGCTACTCCTGGAAGAATGATTGACCTCCTCGAAAGAGGCGAAGTTTCCGTCAGGAAATTAGAGATGGTTGTTATCGATGAGGCCGACCGCATGGCGGATATGGGATTCCTCCCCCAAGTGGAATGGATCCTGAGAAAAGTTGAACGGAAACACCAGACACTGTTGTTTAGCGCAACACTGGATGGGGCCGTCAACTCGTTGATCCAGCGGTATCAATCCAACCCCAGTATGCACGAAGTTGAAACGAAAGAAATCACTGTCGAAGAGATGACTCACCGATTTCTACATGTGCATGATCGAGACAAAGTTAAAGTTACTGCTGCGATAGCAACATCAACTTCACGTACTTTGGTGTTTAGCAATACCAAAGCAGGATGCGACAAACTTGTTCGGAAACTTTCAGAAGAAGGAATAAAAGCTCAAGCAATTCACGGAGATCTCCGCCAGAATATGAGAGAAAAAGCTTTAGATCGATTTGCAAAAGGGAGTCTCCCAGTCCTAGTCGCTACTGATGTAGCTGCCCGAGGAATTCATGTTGATGATGTAGAAGTTGTCATCCATTACGACCCTCCACCTGATCATAAAACGTATCTTCACCGGTCTGGCCGGACAGCGCGAGCTGGGACCAAGGGTCTTGTGGTTACGTTATTGCTTTGGGACGAAGAACTTATCGTGAAGCGTCTGCAAAAGCGTATAGGTCTTGATATCCCCGTCGTAGAAATGTTCTCTAATGATCAACGATTGAAGAATTTAGGAGACTGGGAACCAGAAAAGTAAGGCTTCAGATAGTTTTTTCACTATCAAACGCTCGTAAACTTTTAGATATGCATTTACCGAATAGCCCCGCATGAATCCAGTATTAATTCAGTGGACACAAAAATCTTTGCTGGATGGATATAGCCCGACTGAAGTAGCCGCAGCGGTAGCCAGAGGAGTTGCGATGCAGAAGGGCATAGCTCGCAGTTCTTTAGAACCCGACCTTCTTTCTTGTGGGAATCTTCTTGCCCCCGAAGAGGTCGAATATCTTCCAGAGCTAGTTGGGGCCGTTTATGAGCAATGTTTAGACTCTTCCATTCGCCGTAACAGCGGTGTCCATTACACCCCCATTAAAGTTGCGCAAGGCCTCACTAACCTTGCGTTAAGCAAGGCTCCTGCAGGACCTGTTTGCGACCCTTCTGTCGGCGGTGGTGCATTCTTGCTTGCAGCAGCTAATATCTTCCGAGAATCGGGTATCGCTCCTTCAGTCATTGTCCAAGACTTGCTATGGGGCATAGATATAGACCCTGAAGCGATTCAAGTAAGTAAAGCTGTCTTAGCGCTCTGGGCATCTGATGACCTTTGGGTTCCCCCTAGCGGTAATCTCGTTGTTGGTGACTCTCTGAAAGATGGAATTGACGCTTTCGAGTCAGCCCCAGATGGAGGATTTTCTGCAGTGATAGGGAATCCCCCTTTCCAAAATCAACTCCAAAACCAGACGGCCCGACCTTTAGACGCAACTAATCGACTTCGAGAACGCTGGAAAAGTCTGGCTGGTCCATACGCGGACACAGCAGGATTTTTTCTTCTTGTCGGGGTTTCCATGCTGGCAGAAAACGGGGTCCTGCTCATGATTCAGCCCCAGTCCTTTCTCTCAGCATCGGATTCTTCTTCGATCCGTGAAGATCTTGAAAAGCAAATGGATCTTATCGGCATGTGGTTAGGCGGTTCAGGCATATTCGAGGCAGGGGTGCATGTCTGCGCTCCTATTTTCGCTTCTTTGAAAAGCGGGTCGGATTTGCAATTATGGGAGGGTGCAGGAGTTGAGGAAAGAGAACCTATAGCTAGAACTAAGGGGGCAAACTGGACAGAAATTATTTCTGCAGTTAGCGGAGTTCCCTTAGTGAACCTTCATGGCCGAGAACTCAGTCACATGTGTTCTGCGACCGCCGGATTCCGAGATCAATTCTATGGGCTTCAAGACTTCGTTTCTGAAAAGCACCTCTGCGAGGGGCAGTCGGCTCCCCTCATCACAGTAGGGATGATCGACCCATTCCGTAATCGTTGGGGGAAAGGCACATTTCGATACGCGAACAAAAGTTGGGTCGAGCCAGTAGTCAACCTCGATGCGCTGAAAGAGGGAAACCCAGAACTTTTCGACTGGGTTCAGGATCGTTTACGACCAAAAGTTCTAGTAGCAACTCAGACTAAAATACTCGAGGTGCTTCCCGATCCGGAAGGGCACTTGATTCCATCGACACCGGTAATCTCTGTTGAGTGTGACCAAGAAGATATTTGGCTTATTTCGGCAGCGCTTAGCTCTCCTGCTGCTAGCGCCAGAGCTTTTGCTAGAGCTGCAGGAGCGGCTTTGTCATCGAACACTCTAAAGTTGTCGGCAACGCAAATTAGCGAGATACCGCTTCCAGTGAAAAATCTGGAATGGAATCAAGGGGCGGAATATGCAAAACAGGCATATATGGCGAATTCAGCATCAATATGGGCGTCATCTCTGCATAACTTAGGTCGAGAAACTACACATGCCTACGGTTTAGGCGGTGATGTT
>JAQWQL010000113.1 GCA_029244605.1 Acidimicrobiales bacterium
CATTAAGGTGAGGGTATGGAAAGAAAAGTAAGTGTTTCAAAAGAAATAGCCGCGACCCCTGAGCAGGTCTGGTCCTTAATAACAGACCTTCCATCTATGGGACGATGGTCCCCAGAAAATGATGGTGGAGATTGGATTAGAGGAGCATCGGGCCCTGCACTCGGAGCAAAATTCCGAGGAAAGAATAGCTGGGAAGGAAAATCCTGGAAAGCTCCAGTTACTATTACGGAGTTTGATGCACCTCATCGGTTTACCTTTGAGATGCGAATCAGGCCACTAGGCGGAGCAGACTGGAGCTTCGATATAGAACCTACAGAAAACGGATGTAAAGTTACCCAGACTTGGCTTGAGAATGAAACGGCACTTCTGAGAAAAATTGGGGCTATCGCAACTGGAGTTCCGGAAAGAATGTCTCATACTGAGATGTCAATGCAGACAACGCTCGATAATCTCGCAAAAGAGCTAGAAGCTCAATAAGTTTTAGTTTTCAAGGCTGAGTTCCAGCAATCCATTAATGTGCCAAGCCCAATCTACGGCTGATGGGCGTTCCTTGGAGATCAAGTTCGCTAGCTCATTTACCTTTGGGTGTCCGCCTCCAACGACCGCTACCTGAGTTGAAGTACGCGGGCTTCCATGAGAACCATGAAAGTCCTCTAACCACGGGCCAAAAATATGTCCAGACTTTCCCCAGACCAACGTGTGCCGGTCATCAAGGATAGAGGCTCCTTCTATTTCGTCGAAGCTCATTAAGGTATTCCTATCAGGGCCATCAACTACGACTGCGCACGTTCCTTCATTTTCCACAACTCCGGGTAAACCCTTTTGTGAAAACACATCGGCGAGGTCGTATCCGTATTCGACAACTTCCTCTTGATCATGGTCGCTCACCACAATTATCACCGTGTCTTCCCAGTGAGGTTTACTTCGCTCCACGAGCGTCCCCAAAGAAGCATCAGTTTTCCGTATTCTTTCCCTGGTCTCCATGGCGTCAGGGCCAAACATATGACAGACAGTGTCAGGTTCATTGAAATGGACAAAGCTGAAATCTGCTTCAAGTAGGTCAGTTGAGTCCACTGCATCGAGAACAGATGTATCTGCTGCATAACGGAACTCATCGAGTGGGACATCGGGTCGTTTTCCGTCATGCGGCCAGCAAACGTCAGCATGATCGGCTCCCATCACCCCGATAAGGTTGTGATCTCCGACTACAGCTGCGCTTGATACTCCTGCCCGTTTCGCGGCCTTAAATATAGTGTCGCCTTTTGGCCCTATTTGTGAAGAGATAATGAACTCTGATCCATTCCACACCCGATTTACAAAAATTCCATGTGAGGATGGATCGCGACCAGTTACGAATGATGCATGGTTTGGGTAGGTGGCGGTAGAAAGCACCGCTCTGCCACCCTTCGGACTCCAACCACCATTCATGGCGATTTCCCACAAGTTCGGAGTCCACTTTTCGCTTACCCACCGATTGGGTAATGCATCAATAACAACGAAAATGACTCTCATCTGGTCAATACTAGAACAGAAATAGTTTCTACGGGCCTTCGAGAATTCTTAAGAATCCTCATCCCCAGCAAAAGTTTGCTGAAGAAGAGATTTTGCAGCGTCCACATGAGAATTGAAAACACTCTGAAGAGGAAGAGACCAGAACTTTCCAGAATACGAAAGCTCCATACTCACAGAAGAACTGCTACCTGCTCGTCCGTCTATAAGAACCGAAAGCTCCCAATCCGAATGCTCTTTCCCGTCAGTTTCTCTTCGAACAAAACGGATAATCCTAGGCGCTTCATCCTCTATTAAAACCATTCGCAATTGCTTCAACCTCGCGAAAGGTCCGATTTGGGCCCGAAGCGTAACTTGCCAACATGGCAAGTCGCCTTCTGCTTCCAGAGTTTCTATAGAGTCGACAAAGCCTAACCAGTTTTCATAGGCTTCCAGGTCTTTAAGAACACCAAAGATCTGTTGAGGTGAACCATCAAGATCGACCTTGACCATTTGTCGCATAGAGAATTGCTCCGATCCACGAAATCTCTACTCCTACGATAACGATAGAGGATGCGACATCGGGTGTTAAGTCCCTTATTCTAAACAATGTGGAATCGAAAACTTTTCAAACGAATCTTGATATTGATCCCACACGTATTGGGTCCCTTGGCATGCTGTGGAAAGATTCAACATTGACGCTAGCAGGTCTGGGAGAAGCGATTCGGATTCCTGTAGAGCGAGCAGAAGGAGTCGACGGGGCATCAAAGGCCCAAGAAATCCTGTCCGATATTTCGACTTCGCATGACGGGGAAGCGACAGATCACCTTCCAGTTGCTTTTGCAGCTTTCCCATTTGACCCCAAAGCGCCTGGAGAACTCATTGTTCCAAGAACTCTCATACGCAGTCAATCAGACGGAGAACTCTCGATAACAATAACCGGAGAGGGGAACCTATCACCCGAGGAAGCCTCAGAAGAGATCGTCTCTTTGTCCGCACAAGCAGAAACTCCGAAACCGACTAGCGCTAAGGTCGAATCTCTCATTCCTCCCGAACAGTGGAGGGATGAGATCGTCGCAGAAGCCATAGGGCATATCCATGCGGGCGATCTTGAGAAAATGGTTCTAGCTCGTGAGATTCAAATCTCGATGGACCACGAGATAAACATCCCTGAAGTCATAGATAGCCTTATCTCAACAAATCCTGGAGCGATGATTTTTTCCATCGAGGGATTTGTTGGAGCTTCTCCAGAACTCCTTGTCTCGCGATCCGGCGACCTAGTGCAGGCACATCCGCTAGCGGGAACAGCGATCAGACTCGCTGATAAAGAACTAGATCAGAAATCAATGAGCGATCTCCTCAACTCGGCAAAAGATCATTATGAACATCGAATAACCATTGAATGGCTCCTCAACGAACTTCTCCCATTCTGCTCCTACGTCGATGCTGACCCAAAACCTAAGATTCTTTCTCTACCAAATGTTCATCATCTCGGTAGCAGTGTCAACGGCCACCTTTCCCTTCCAGCCGCATCAGTGTTAGAACTTGTCGCCGCCCTACATCCAACACCTGCAGTGGGAGGGAACCCCCAATCCACGGCTATTGATCTGATAAGTAAGATCGAAAAAATGAATCGGGGTTTGTATGCTGGCCCAGTAGGTTGGGTTGATACCAAAGGAAACGGATCTTTCGCTGTTGGTATCCGCTCAGCACAAATAGTGGGAAGCAAAGCCCACCTTTTTGCAGGTGTAGGGATCGTCAATGATAGTGACCCCCAATCCGAGTTGGACGAATCCGATGGGAAGTTTCAAACAATGCAAAAAGCAATAATGGCAACCATCAGATAGATCCTAAAGCCCCGTACAGATTGCTGTTTTCCGCTAGCAGTGCAAGACTAATACAGGTGCTTTATGGCACATATCAATTCATAATTCCTAGACAGGAGAGAACATGGAACTTGGACTTACAGGAAAGCGAGTAGCGATAACAGGCGGATCGCGCGGAATCGGCAGAGCAATAGCCACAAGAATGCTAGAAGAAGGAGCGTCAGTAGCTATCTGCGCACGTGGTCAAGAAGGCGTAGAGGAAGCACTCGCAGCACTTGAGGGAAAAGGGACCATAATCGGTCAAGCGGTTGACGTTGGTAACGGCGATGAACTAGAAACGTGGCTAACAAGCGCCGCAGAAGAACTTGGAGGCCTCGATATACTCATAAATAACGCATCTGGTGGAGGAGGCGGACAAACAGATGAAAAGTTTGACGCTAACTACAATGTTGACCTTATGGGCTTAGTCCGTGGAGTCCGAGCGACAGAAGAGCTACTCGCCGCATCTGGCGAAGGAGCCGTCTTAACTATTAGCTCAACCGCAGCGCTCGAACATTTCGGGCCTGGACCGACAAGCTACAGCGCACTAAAGGCAGCAGCTACTGTTTATGCCGCAGGTTTGGCGCAAACACTTGCAAGAAAAGGTATTCGTGTGAACACGATCGCACCAGGACCAATCTTCTTTGAAAATGGGCCTTGGGACAGAATAAAATCCGGTATGCCAGAATTCTACGAAGCAACAGTTGCTGATCAACCTTCTGGTCGCATGGGAAACGCTGAAGAGGTAGCAAACGTAGCCGCCTTTCTTTGCAGCCCTGCTGCCTCTTGGGTGACTGGCGCAAATATTGTTGTTGATGGTGGATACACCAAACGCATTGAATTCTAGGAGAATTATGTCCGGAGAGAATCCTGAAAGAGTAGACGCTTATTTAGTTGCCGGTGGTCGTTACCACGATATTGACTATGCGCGGCTTGAACTCCTAAAACTCCTTGCTGAACATCCGTATATCAGGCTTAAGGTCGGTTCGGACTACGAAGATGTTGATGCAATAACAGCATCCCAGTTCCTCGTATCCTATACCTGCGATATTCGCCCATCCGAGCAAGCCCAAATAGCTATTCGAGACTGGGTAAATCAAGGTGGCCGGTGGCTAGCGTTACATGGGACAAATTCAGCTCTGGACTTAGATCCGCCAAACCCAGTTTCATCACCGCGATGCTTTCCTGTGTGGGCTGAGCTTTTGGGAACACAATTTGTTTCTCACCCGCCAATACAGCCATTCCCAGTGGAACTTGCCGATCTAGACCACTGGTTAGTGGAGGGGATTGATCCTTTTGAGACAGATGATGAACTCTACCTCTGTGAATATCACGATCGTGAATCCCTCCACCCACTCTTAAAGACTGAGTGGCTTGGTGAGACACCAGGATTTGAAGAGTCCGATTGGCAGAACTGTGATCCAGTTCATCTAATCATGTACCTCAAGTCCTATGGAGAAGGAGAAATTCTTTACAATAATCTAGGTCACTGCCGAGGTCACTGGGATATGACCTCACTCGGGGTGGAGTACTACCCTAAGCAGGAGCGATGTTCTTGGGAAATACCCCAATACCACGAATTATTACGAAGAGGGATACGATGGGCATTAGGGCAACAAAGTTGACCCTTCGCAATAGGATTAGCGGGATCATTTCTCGATAAGTACAATAACTGAAGTCCTAGAACCTGATTGGAGCACAAGCAATGGCGACGAAACAGCAAAGCAAGATTTCGAAGACAGTTCTTCTTGACCTGCATCGTCGTATGGTGCGCATACGGCTTCTTGAAGAAGCTGCTGGACGTCTCGCCTCCGAAGCTAAAATCCCAGGCTTTATTCACCTATACGTTGGAGAGGAAGCCGTTGCTGTAGGGGGTTGTGTAGCGCTTAAGGCCGAGGACCAAATCACTTCGACACACCGAGGACATGGGCATCTTGTCGCCAAAGGGGGCCAATTTAAACCAATGATGGCTGAATTCATGGGACGGGCGACAGGGTATTGCAAAGGAAAAGGCGGATCAATGCATATCTCAGATCTTGACCTTGGAATGCTAGGAGCAAATGGCATAGTTGGAGGGGGAGTCCCTCATGCAGTTGGTGCGGCATTTGCTAACAAATACAGGAAAAACAATCTTGTAACAATGGCCTTTTTCGGTGATGGGTCTACAAATATCGGAGCTTTCCACGAAGCAGCAAATATGGCATGCGCCTTACATCTTCCAGTGATATTCATGTGTGAAAACAATGAATATGCCGAGTACACAGCGCGAGAACGTGTAATGGCCATTACAGATGTTGCAGACAGAGCCGTAGCATACGGCATGCCTGGAGTCATCGTTGACGGAATGGACGTAGTTGCAGTTTACGAAGCCGCGAAAGCAGCTGTTGAGCGAGCGAGAAATGGCGACGGACCTTCGATGATTGAATGTAAGACGTACAGATTTTACAACCACGCTGGCGTCTCAGCATTTGGAACGCCATACCGAACTGATGAAGAAGTTCGGGAATGGATGGAACGAGACCCCATCAAGCTCTTTGAAGCTCAGCTAGAACTCGCGAAAGTCCTTAGTGCTGACGAAGCACAGGCAATTCATGAGGAAATCCAAGCAGAGGTAGATGAAGCAATAGAATTTGCAGAAGCTAGTCCAATGCCGGACCCTAGTACGGATATGTTAACTGATGTGTACACGGAGGCGTCGTAATATGACAGTGGCAGAAACAGAAGAGAGAATAATTCGCTACAACAACGCATTTAACGAAACACTTCGTCAACTTCTCCTAGACGACCCAGATATTTTTATCGCCGGAGAAGACGTTGGCCGTTATGGTGGCGTATTTCAATCTTTCGCAGGACTTAATGCAGAATTTGGTGATGAACGTGTTGTTGATACTCCTATCGCTGAACAAGCCATAGTTGGTCTTGGAATCGGAGCCGCTGCCGTGGGCCTACGTCCTATTGTTGACCTGATGTTCATGGACTTCGTAATGGTGGCAATGGATCAAATCGCAAACCAAGCGGCAAAAATGAAGTACATGTATGGAGGAAAGGCAACTTTACCTCTGACCATAACTACGACAGGGGGAGCAGGACTAGGTGCTGCAGCTCAGCACAGTCAAAGTCTCGAAGCCTGGCTAATTCATGTCCCTGGTTTAAAAGTGGTTTATCCCTCAAATCCATATGATGTAAAGGGCCTCTTAGTCTCCTGTGTGAGGGATGACAACCCAACAATCTTTACCCTTCATAAGAAAATGCTTGGGAGTAAAGGCCATGTACCTGAAGGACTCTACGAAATACCGCTCGGAGAAGCGAATATAGTCCGAGAAGGAACCGATGTAACCGTTGTAGCTATCGGCATGATGGTAGGAGAAGCTGAAAAAGCTGCAGAAATGCTTGCAGAAGAGGGCGTCAGTGTTGAGATCATTGATCCACGGACTCTGCTCCCATTTGATATTGACACAGTTGTGGAATCAGCGAAAAAAACCAACCGGATAGTGATTGTTCATGAAGCAGTTCGTAATGGAGGCATCGGTGCCGAAATAGCTGCCCAGATACAGGAAGAAGCTTTTGACTATCTTGATGCCCCTATCGCAAGAGTAGCTGCACCCTTCTCCCCAGTCCCCTTCAGTCCTGCTCTTGAAAATGCATATGTTCCAAACGCAGAGAGCATTGCTGAAGGAGTTCGAGGCGTTCTGTACCGAAACGTCTGAATTCGAGGACCCTATGACAACGGTCGGCATAGTTGCTAGCCCTTCAGCTGGTAAAGACCTACGAAGATTAGTAGCTAACGCAGGCTCGGTTGGCGACGTAGATAAAATATCATTTATCCGCAGAGCTGCTTCCGGAGCAATCGAAGGAGGAGCTACAAGATTGCTTTATCTAGATGATGCTCGCCACCTAGTAGAACGGGCCTTGGACGGTATTGACTCTGATCAACGAAAAGCTGTTGAACTAGAACGTATCGATATCCCCACATTGGGTAGTAGCCGTGATTCTGTTCGTGCTGCAGAGGAACTTGCTAAAGAGCAAGTTCCAGTTGTACTCGTTTTTGGGGGTGATGGGACAAATCGCGATATAACAAAAGGTTGGCAGGATGCTCCTGTCGTCCCGATTTCGGTTGGCACCAATAACGTGTTCCCACTAACCATAGAACCGACTCTTGGCGGAATGGCAGCTGGGCTTATCGCCGGTGGGGTAGTGAAACTTGAGAAGGTTGCACAACGCGCGAAGGTTATCCATGTCCAGTTTGACGATCGAGAGAATGATAGAGCTCTGGTCGATGTTGTTCTCACTGACGGAGGCTTTATCGGAGCTCGAGCAATATGGAATACAGACGAGCTTAGATCAGCGGTATTCGCGATATCAGAACCAGCATCTGTCGGGCTCTCTTCTATCGGCGCAGCGTTAGTGCATATTCCCCGGACTGAAGATGCAGGTTTGTTCGTCGAGATGGGGGAGAGTCAAGAAACAGTCCGAGCCCCAATTGCTCCAGGAACGTATGAAACAATTGGAATTAAAAACCATCAGGTTATAAGCCTCGATGAGCAAGTTGTCATGGAAGGTCCAGGCGTCCTAGCATTTGATGGAGAAAGAGACCATGTCTTAACAGACGGGCAAACGGCAAATCTTTCTATACGTAGAGATGGACCTTGGGTAATTAATCCTGCGAAAACAATTGAACTAGCGAACAAAGATAACTACTTTCAAAGTAAGGCCTAGGAGCAGACGTGGCGATAAAAATTCAAATGCCCAAACTTGGGTTAACAATGACTGAAGGAACCATTACCGAATGGGTGGCTGAAGCAGGAAAGAAAGTCACAAAAGGGTCTGTTGTAATGACTATAGAAACTGACAAGGTCGAGGAAGAAGTTTCAGCAGAGGGAGATGGGATCGTTTTTCATACTGCCGAAGCTGGCGAGACTCTCGAGCCAGGAAAAATTGCCGGATGGTTACTAGCTGAAGGTGAAGCCCCCCCTGATGGTTCAACGCCGCCCGCTGCCGTTGAAGAACCGCCTGCTGCCGTTGAGAAACCACAAGAGACAACAGCAGCTGAACCTCAGACAGAAGGAGGCGAATCCAGCACCGGTGAAGAAAGAGTTCTGTCTTCTCCGAATGCACGCCGTGTGGCAGCTGAACAAGGCATTGATCTTGCATCAGTTAAAGGAAGTGGCCCTGGGGGACGAATCACCACAGAAGACCTCTCTAACATCCCAACAGCATCTACCCCTCAGACAGGTCGAATTCTGTCTTCTCCGAATGCACGCCGTGTGGCAGCTGAACAAGGCATTGATCTTGCATCAGTTA
>JAQWQL010000006.1 GCA_029244605.1 Acidimicrobiales bacterium
GTTCATGACATGACGGTTGCGAATCTCCATGGCGAGTTCTGCACCGCTCTCAGCCCAGCTGATGTAGTTGACCTTATATCAACTGAGCGTGCTGATTTGGAACGAGTGCAAGGCAACGAGAAGGGATAATGATGCAAGGCCAGTTCGGTGTGAGTTCAATGTCTGGTCGTTTGACAAGTGTCGCTATGCGATCCCCGAAAGCGATTCTAAAAGCTGACCATGTGAAATGGCACTACGAAAAACCTCTCGACGCTGAAGCACTCTCGAGACAATTCGAAGCATTTACGGAATTGTTGTCTTCGACTGGGACGCAGATCCTGTGGCTGTCTGATGAGGAAGATGATCTCGCCGATTCGATATTCACCTATGATGCGTCGTTCATGTTGCTCTCTGGGGCTGTACTCCTCCAGCCCGGTAAGGAACTCCGCAGGGGCGAAGTCGGCCTCCATAGGAGATTCTATGATTCAGTAGGCGTTCCGATTCTCGGCAGCGTCCAATTGCCGGGGACTTTTGAAGGTGGCGACTGTTTTTGGCTTGATCATTCAACGCTTGCGGTTGGGAAAAGCTTCCGAAGTAACTCTGAAGGCATTGCCCAGTTCACGGAGGTCGCCAATTCGGCCGGCATTGACGTCGTGTCATTTGACCTCCCAGATTACAAGGGGCCGGAAGCTTGCCTGCATTTGCTTTCTCTGGTGAGCCCTCTGGATGATAACCTTGCTTTGGTTTACGCTCCGCTGCTTCCAGATGGGTTACGAGACCTTATGGTTGCGCGCGGATATCAGCTACTTGAAGTTCCAGTGGAAGAATTTGAGGCAAGCGGCGGGCTGTGCCTCAATGTTCTTGCAACTGGGCCGCGGGAAGTAATCGCCGTTGACGGTTTCCCTCTCACTTTGTCGTTACTTGAGGGCGCTGGATGCGAAGTTGCCGTGTTTGCTGGCGACGAACTGTGTATACCTTGCGAAGGCGGGCCGACCTGTCTCACCCGCCCTCTTCGGCGGGAATAGAAATCCCAAGTAAATGTCGCTTAGTGTCGGTGGGTTATGAATCTGTCGTTCCAGCGTTGGGGTCTTCCGGAGCCCCCTCACTCTGATCCTCACCGATAGGTGATGGAACTTCCCAGCCGGCTTCTTCGAGTCCGTCAAGGACGAGTTGCGTCACCGTGTCGGCAAGCTGGCCAACGTCGGGATCGACGGGAATAAGGTTCGTAGATAACGCTATGGATACATCTAGATCAGGGAAGTATCTGGCGTGGGATCGGAATCCGGGAACTCCCCCACCATGTTCAAAGGTGCGATAGCCAACACGTTCACTTAGCTGAATTCCTAGACCATATGATGTGTCGAGAGCTGTTTCGGAAAAGAGCTCGACGGTTTCTTCCTGTAGGACGGTTCCATCAAACATCGCCTTGAAGAAGCGGGCGAGGTCTCCCATTTGTGCTTCGATTCCACCGCCGGTCCATGGGGCGGAGGTGAGAACTTCCTGTGGTCCGACGCTGAGATCGAAGAGGTCCCCTACTTCGGCTGCGTCCAAATATGGGGCGAGGCCGGGTAACAGGGAAATGAGATCAGCTAGTTCTCCTTGGACGTACATTGCGGGAACATACGTTGGTGGCCATTCACCTGGAGTTAAGTACAGTTCTGTGACGCCTGCCGGGTCGAAAACGAGTTCGCGCATTACTTCGTGGGCTGTTTTACCCGTGACCGCTTCGATGACAAGCCCCGCGACAATGTGCCCGACGGTGTTATAGGCGTACTCGGTTCCCGGTACGTACTCGGGTCCGACGCTGAACGCCCAATCAACCACTTCCTGCGGGTCCATGGAAACATCAAGCCGGTTACTGACCATAAGATAGAAGCCGGGGTCGAACGCGTATTCTCTGAAGCCGTCAGTGTGGTCCAGGATCTGACGAATAGTGATAAGGGGCGCATAGTCCACTCCACCGAGTGTGTAGCCGGTAGCCCATTCGTCCCCAAGGTACGTGGCTACGGTTGCATCAACATCGACAAGTCCTTGTTCCACCAGTCGAAGGACGACGGCGGAGGTGATGGGTTTACTGATGCTCGCTATACGCCAGTAATCTTCCGTCGTCGCGGCGCCGTCTGCTCGAAGGTCTCGAACTCCGGAAGCTACGAGAACTTCGGATCCGTCTGGGAGAAGAACCGCCAATGAGGATCCTGGAGCTCCGTTGGCTGCTATCCAATCATCTAAAGCTACCTGAATTAATTGTTGAAGTTCTAGAGAAGCTAGCGGAGATGCAATCTTTTGCTCTTCGTCTGTCTCTGATACCGGCGGCTCTTCGGCTGTCTCTGATACCGTCGATTCTTCGACAGCGGCCGGGGTTTGGGATTCTTGGCTTTGATTTTCTTGAGGGGCAGCAGTTTCATTTGAGCTTTCTGACCCACCACAACTAATTGAAATCATTACAAGTACAAGCAGTGCACTCAGGAGTCTGAATCTTTTCATTGCTGCCCTTCTCTGTGAACCGGCAACCGAAAGGAATCGCCGACGTAAGGAGTTTATTGCCTATCTACCCTTTTGCTCGGGCAGCAAACCCAAAAAGTTTTCCAGCGACTTTTCGAATCTGTATTTCTTCTGATCCTTCGGTGATCCGGTAGCGGCGATGATGACGGTAAATGTGTTCGAATGGAAGTTTTCTTCCATACCCTTGCCCGCCGCATGTTTGCATCGCCCTGTCCGCAGCGTCACAGCAGAACCGGTTCCCACGGTAGTTGCACATGGCGACCTTGTCGGTTATTTCCATATGGTCGACGCCTTCATCAAGTTGCCACGCTGTTTTCCAGATTAACGCTCGGATCATTTCGGCTTCGGTGTAAAGTTCGGCGAGCGGAAATTGTATCGCCTGGTTCTGCGCTAACGGTTTTCCAAAAACTACCCTGTTGGACGCCCATTCGACAGCTGTGTCGATGCAGTGGAGGCCGGCGCCTAACGATGATGCTGCTTGCCGTATCCGGTTTTCGTGGACGAACAATTGGGCTGTCTGGAGCCCTTTGCCTTCTTCGCCGAGAATGCCGGCATGGTTGACCCGTACCTGATCAAGGGTGACATGGGCGTGGTCGGTCGGCATATTGAATGTCCACATGAACTCTTCTACTTTGAACCCTGCAGAGTCTGTGGGGACGATAAAGCATGTGATTCCGGTACCTTCACCCGGCTCTCCTGATGTTCGTGCGAAAATGTAGTCATGGGTGGCATGGTGAAGTCCCGTGTTCCAATATTTTTCACCGGTGATAACCCATTCGTCTCCGTCGCGTGTCGCGGTTGTTTCCATCCATGTGGCGTCAGAGCCGTGGAGTGGTTCTGTGAGCCCGAAACCGATCCTCGCCTCTCCGTTGAGCATTTTAGGTATCCACTGTTCCTGCTGGGCTTCGCTACCGAATCGTTCCATCATCAGGACAGTGACCAGGTTTCCAACTATGGAACTCTCATTCTGCAGGTCGTTGTGTAAACCCAATCCTTTGCGGGCGAGGTGTTCGCGTACGATCGCCATGTCGAGGTTGGTTCCGTTCTGACCTCCGAAACGTTCGGGAAGGTGGTAGCGCCAGAACCCTGCCTTGTCTGCTTCTTGGCGCATCCGCACGAGAAGGGCTTCCCATTCTGCGTTTGGTAGGCCATCGCGGTCCCAATCGGTGCGGCTGTCTTCTCTGCGGTGGTCAAAGAAACGGATGTTGTCGTTTTCCTGCTCGATCGGCTTGATGACATCTTCGATGAAGACATCCAGATCATCGAGGAGCTTCTGGGTTTTTTCGGGAATATTGAAATCCATACAGTGAAATTAGCGGATTAAGTCTCTGGTGTGAATTGGAGGAGTGAAGTTCCTACGTTCACTGGTGATCTCGGCCGTATCCTTCCGGTTCTTCCCAATTTGGTATCGCCTCCCATGTAACGGGTTCATCCCATTTCTCTGAGTAGACAAATTCGTGGGCTGGTTGGCGGCTAGCCATCCCCCACCGGCCAGTCGGATACCCGATAGGGATCATAGCGTGCATGTGCCAGAAGCCTTCCGGCATCTCCAAGAGATCTTCCACATCTTTCTTGCGTAACTTCATCAATGTAGTAATGAATGTTCCTAACCCTTCTGCCCTAGCCGCTAAGCAGAGGTTCCAGAGGACAGGAAACGTCGTTGATTCTCCTTTTTCTTTTCCAAAGACAAAGATCAGCATCGGGTGTTCATCGAGATGCTCTACGAAATGCTCAGCTGAACTAGATATGCGCTTTGTCTGCTGCACACCCGGATCGTTGGGGTCACCATCGCGCATTTTGTCCTGCACTCCGGCGTAACTCGTTTCTTGCAGCTCCCAGTAAGAATCACGATAGATAGTTTTTATTTTCGCCATAGTCTCTTTATCTGTCACAGTAAGAAAGCGGAAAGTGTGCCTATTCCCACCGGATGGCCCCCGCACGGCAGCATCGAAGATCCGGCCGATTACATCTTCGGGGATGGGGTCAGGTTTGACTCGCCGCATCGACCGGGTTGTGTACATTGCTTCGTAAAGATCCATATGTTCCTTTTTTCTGTTGATAAGTTATGAAGGTAACCGTTTCGCGGCGGTTTTGCGAACTGAACCTAGGAGATTCAATATGGTTGGAGATGATTTCAATTACGAAGATGTGACGGTCTATACCCTTGATGACGCTGACGAAGAGAGGATGCTTAAGCTCCAGACTGAGTGCACGTTCATTTGGGCCAATAAGGAAGGGTGGCCGGTAGGTGTGATCATGTCGTACGTGTGGGCGAAAGGTTGTTTCTGGGTTACTTTAACCAGCCAACGCGCCAGAGTTCCTGCGATGCGTCGCGATAACCGATGCGCCGTATGCGTCACGAGTAAAGGATCGAAGGCGGGATTCAATCAAACGGTGACGTACAAGGGTCTGTGTGAAATCCTCGATGATGATGAAACCAAAGCTTGGTTTTATCCGGCTCTTGCTGAGGCGCTTAATCCCGCAGATGAGCAGTGGCAAAAGAACTTCGCCGGGTTTCTCGACTCCCCTCGTCGAGTTATTTTCAAAATAACGCCGACGCAGCGTATCGGATATGACGGGCGAAAAATGGGGGAAGCTACAGCACAATGGGTAGCAGATCACGGAAACCAGTAAATGCCTCTCGGCGGACGGCCACTTATCGTTATGGCCATGGAAGCAGAAGCCGCTCCGGTTCGCTCCGCGCTTAACCTCGAAACACGAGGCGAAAAACTCCATCCAGCCTTCTCTTGTGAAATTTGGGAAAGTACCCATGTGTGTTTAGCTGTCAATGGTGAAGACCGACGCTATGGCGTGGACAGTATCGCTAGCCAGCCCGCAGCAATCACTTCCTTCCTTGCGATCGAACGTGTTCGCCCGAGCCTTGTCATTTCAGCAGGCACAGCAGGTGGTTTTGTGAAACGTGGGGGGCACATCGGGCAGGTATGTCTTGCGGACAGTTGCTATTTCCATGATCGAAGAATACAACTCGAAGAGTTCGAAGCATACGGAAGTGGAAACTTCCCAGTGGTTGACTTGGGCGATATCGGCAAGAGTTTGGGATTCCACTTGGGTGCGGTGAGTACCGGAAACGCCCTTGATGCCCCCGAAGCTGACCTTGCAAGCATGGACTCCTATCAGGCGGTCGCGAAAGATATGGAAGCGGCCTCGGTTGCTTGGATCTGTGAACAGTTCGGTATTCCTTTTACAGCTTTGAAAGTAATAACGGACCTTGTTGATTCTGATGAATCGACGGCCGAGCAATTTGTCAGTAATTTCGAAATTGCGACACAACGCTTGGGTGACGCAACGAAAGAGTTTATTGAGTTAATAACCACTGAAGGAGAAGATTATGCGATTAGGACTTGATGCCGATGAGGTACTCACTACAACCCGATCGGTTCGGAAACGGCTGGATTTAGAGCGTCCTGTCGAACGAGAAGTCATTGAGGAATGCTTGGATATCGCCCTCCAAGCCCCGACCGGATCTAACACGCAGGGATGGCAATGGGTGTTTGTCACTGACCCTGTAAAGAAAAAGGCTATCGCCGATTTCTACGGAGCGAATTACGACATGTATACGGACCGACCCGACCAGCCCCAATATGGGGACGATGATCCACGTACCACTCAACGACCAAAGATCATGGATTCGTCACGCTACCTGAGAGAAATCTTCCACCAAGTCCCAGTCATGATGATTCCTTGCATTCAAGGCCAAGGGCGACTTGATAGTGGAGTACCAACATTTGGCCAAGCAAGCGCATGGGGTTCTATCCTTCCCGCAGTGTGGAGTTTTATGCTCGCCCTTCGTGAACGGGGATTGGGGTCTGCATGGACAACCTTGCATCTCCCAAATGAAAAAGAGGTCGCAGATCTGCTGGGTATTCCATTTGATACTGTGACGCAGGCTGGTCTCTTCCCAATTGCGTATACCAAGGGCACAGATTTCAAGTTGGCGAAAAGACTTCCCGGGTCTGATTTGAGCCACTGGGACAAGTGGTAGAGGGAACCTAACTTTTACGCGAACCTTCCAGTGCTCTCTCTTCGTTGACGCGCCCATTCATGTGATCTTTCATCTTTAGCCCATGAGATAGCGTTACTGATCAGTTGCTTGTAGATAGGTTCAGCATATTGAGAAGGCCCGTCTCCGAATTGGATGTAAGCAACGGGTGAATTCCCTGCGTGTTTTACCCATCCGACAAGGTTGCTCCCAGTAGGATGCGCCCATCCCTCATTGCTATTTCCTTTTCCGCGTATAGCTAAATCTGCTGAAAAGAAGTTTTCGGAGGTAAAAGAGTGCTGAGAGCGAAGGATCGGGTCGACAAGGTCCTCCATTACTGGAAGCAGGTATGCTTCATCGAGGATTTCGAATGACGGTGGAATGCCTGCAACGATTGGATGGTCAGGGTCAACCACATCGATAACCTGTTCAACCTCATGGCGGTAACCGGAATCGGGATAGTCGACCCCTCGGAGTTGTGCAGGCTGATAATGAAACCTCCCGCCGACAATGTTGGCCCATGCTTCCCATTTCGGCCAGCCGGCAATTGCATGATGCAAGAAGACCATCCCCTTTCCTTGCTCTAGAAGAGCTCGGCTTCCTTGCATGAACTTTTCTGGAGGCTCAAGGAACGTAACGGGGTTCTTCGCTTCGCTTCTATCCTCAGAACTGGCGAATTCGATTCCCGGCATGTCGTACATCACAAAAACATCCCATTGTTTGCTTGTGTCCGGATCAAAAAAGTGTTGTGCGGCAGGTTGTTCAACGTGCGTGTATTCAGTTAGGCAACTCTTCTCATCTGCCATAAGTTGATCAAATATTTGGAAAAACTTGTCTTTGTGAAAAGGGTGACCTTTCGTCATCAAGAGCACTCTGGTCATGGGAGAAACCTAACACAATGAGGCGAGATGATAAACATTCCACTAGCGTGCACTCTATGCAGGACCCGAAAGTAATGCCGAAAAAAATTGAAGCTTTACTTGAAGCTAACGGTGCTTCGGATATCACGGTAGGAGGTTATGAAGCAATGACAGGAGGCTATTCGCGGCTTATGGCGCAGTTTGAAGCTTCCTTTAGCATTGATGGAACCAGCGAATCCGGAACGTATGTCTTGAGAGGTGACCCTCCTGAAGGAACAGCGATTATCGACACTGACCGCACTCAAGAGTTCGAAGTACTTCAGGCCGTAAAACCGCATTTGAATACTCCTGCGGCTCGCTTTCTCGATGGAGATGGGGCTCATATAGGTACCCCCGCTCTCGTACTTGACTACACCACGGCAGAATCAACTCTGCCCTGGATTGAACAAAACGGCGTAACATCTCTTCCTGAGAAACTTGCTGAACTAGCCGGAGCTATTCATACGATTCCTGTTGATACTCTTCCAGGTAGCCTCCAAAGATCTTCGTCCGGTGACCCATTAACCGACCAGATTGCCATATGGAAACATACCGCCCATGAGCATGTAGAGGCGCTACCAATATTCCACTACGTAGCGAGCTGGCTTGATACAAACAGGCCACCTTCAGTACCTGTATCTTTGGTCCACCATGATTTCTCAACAGCGAACATGCTCGTTGACGATCAGGGAGATCTTGTCATCATCGACTTTGAGTTGGCAAGCGTCGGAGACCCCCGCGGAGACTTGGGCTATTTTAAAGCATATGCGCAGGCGGCGCCTCCGGACATTATCGATGAGAGCCCAGAAGCATTCCTAAGCAGATACAGGGAAATAACTGGATTTAGTGAAGATCAAGTCAACCCGAGTGTTTTGACATATTTCCTCGTTCTTGGGGTTATAGGTGTTGTGAGCCAACTATCGGCTTCAGGTTCTGAGATGGCGCGAGGAAATACAGCCTCAACAAATCTCGCTTTCTCGCTTGACGGGCTATTGTTCGGACAAGCGGCGTGGATGGCGGCAACTGACGCTTTAGAAGCCGCACTGGATGGAGAGGATTAAGGATGCTGACTCAACCAACAACTGACAAAATTCTTCTTGCTATAGCTGATGACCTTAACGCAGTCATAGCTCCTGCTATCGAAGATGAACAAGCCAAGGTATTACTCGGACAGGCTGAACAGCTTCTAAGACGTTTAAGTCGCCGGAGCGCATCAGAAATAGCGTGGATGGTAGAGGAAATTGCTCAAATAGAAGAAGCTATTGGGCAAAAACACAGTCACGTCGACGGAGAGAGTTTACTTCTCTGCGATGTGGCAGAACGTTACTCACAAGCTTCTCAAGCATTAGCCGAAGCGATTGATGAAGCATTTGAAACTGGAGACAACCAAAGACTTAAGGAACTCAAGCAAATATTGTCAGCGCGGATTGCGCGAGAACAAGAAATCCTTGGCCACCTTGAAATGGTTGGCAGAGGTTAAAGAAATAAAAGTCGAAAGTAGGCATTAAATGCCGAGAATAAAATGGATAGGAGTTTAAATGTTTGATTTCAATGGGAAGTCAGTACTAATTACTGGAGCTAGCTATGGGCTCGGAGAACAGTTTGCTTACGCTTTCGCTGACGCTGGCGCCGATCTTGTTCTCACAGCGCGAAGTGAAGATTTACTTCAAAACGTGGCGGATGGGTGCACTGCAAAAGGAAGTAACGTGATAGCTGTTACCGGAGATGTCTCGATAGAGGACGATGTTAGGTCTGTCGTAGCGGCAGGGATAGATGCCCACAGAAAAATTGATATCTTGATCAACAATGCAGGTATAGCTGATATGCGTGGAGTCGCCCCAGAGCACTTTGACAGCGAAACATTCAACCAGATTATCTCGGTTGACCTCGTTGGAGCTTTTTATTATGCGCGTGAATGCGGAAGGCACATGTTAGAAAATAGTTCCGGATCTATTGTGAATATAGGTTCAATTCTTGGGAACGGCGCGAGCGAAAACGGCGTTATTGCATATAGTGCCGCTAAAGGTGGCCTACGAAATATGACTCTCCAACTTGGAACTGAATGGGCTGATAGAGGTGTGCGAGTGAACTCTGTGTCACCGGGCTTCATCGTTACCGAAATGACGAGGGTGGCCTTGGAAGCGATGGGGATCGACAAGTGGATAGCAAGCCGAACGCCCATGCGTCGCGTAGGAGAATCTCAAGAAGTAACAAACGCGGTAATGTTCCTCGCATCGGACCTAGCAAGTTACATCACCGGAGTCGACCTGCTCGTGGATGGTGGAACAAATGCTTCCAACGGAACTTTCCAGATTCCGCCTATTCACCACGAATGGAACGTTGATACACCCATGATTCCGTCACCATATGAACCAGTCCAACCTCGACCGGACTGGTATCAGGCTCTCGAAGCGGGTGTTCCAGGGGTCCATTACCCACTGCCTGAGTAAATTTGAGCGACATCAACAACCCAAACCCCCTCGAGGAATCAGAATCAATAACCAGAAGAGCCTGGATAATCCTTGTCGTCTGCTCTTCTTCAATGTTCTTAATCCTTCTCGATAGTGGCTCGATGTTTGTGGCTTTCCCCTTTATCGAAGACCATTTCAGCGATCAGGCTTCACGAACAACCATGTCATGGGTCATCTCAGGCTTTTTTATTACCATGGTTTCCTCTCTGCTCGTCGCTGGAAGAGCAGCTGACAAATTCGGCAGGAGGAAAGTTTTCCTCAGTGGCCTAGTCATATACGGTACCGCAGCCATTCTCGGCGGGTCGTTATCAAACATCTGGGCGTTGATCCTGCTCCGAGCCTTCCAAGGTATGGCAATAGCAATGCTCTCCCCAACAGCTCTGGCGATCTGCCTGGTTGAGTTCCCACGTTCAAGACGCGCCTACGCTTTTGGAGTGTGGGGCACCATAGGAGCTGGTGCAGGATTATGCGCAAGCCCTATCGGTGCCGGGCTTGTCGAAATTTTCAATTGGCGGGCTGTGTTTCTCTTTAACGGAATTGCTGCACTTGTAACTCTCATCGTTGGAAGGATAGTTCTCGGAAAAGATCAGGAAGAACGGGACGAGACCCCGATTGATATCTTGGCGGCATTTCTGGCAACCACGACAATAGCTAGCTTCACCCTCGTATTGGTACAGGGGCAAGACTGGGGCTGGAGCGCTCCACCGACACTGACATTCCTTTTCCTATTTATCCTCTCTGGTCCGGCGTTGGTCTATCGAAATACAACACACCAATACCCGATTCTCAATCCAGAAATTTTTACCAGTCGTTCATTCAATGTCGGCTGCTTGGGGTCTGTATTCTGCCAAATAGGATTCTTTTCGATCTATTTCGGCTTACCGCTGTACATGAAGGAAGTCTGGAATTGGGCACCTCTACGCATCGGGTTTGCTCTACTACCACTTAATATTGTTCCTCTATTAACTTCCGCTATAGCCGGAAAAATAGTGGACAAACGGGGCCCGCGTTCGATGATCGTCTTTGGCGGTTTATGGAGCGGAGCAGCTTGCATACTTATGGGGTTCTGGCTTATAGACATCGGATACACCTATCTGGCTCTTGGGCTATTGGCATACGGATTAGGAGCAATGGCAATCGGAAACACAACCACGATCGCGACGCTTATAGGGGTTGACGACAACATACTGGCCAGCGCCACTTCTGGTTCCTATACGGGGCGGAGGTTAGGTTCAGCGCTCGGAGCGGTCTTGGCAGCCGCGATTGTTGGTAACAAAATAGGAGAAGACTTCGCCGACGCATATCTCTGGGTATGGGTTCTTGGAGCAGCAGCATACTTTCTTGGAGCGATAGTTACTTTCCTCTTTTACCCAAAACAAGGAAGCGCCCCTTCAGGAAACAACATCGAGAGCATCCCTTTCACGGATTGAGCAGTTAAGGAAATCAGCTTCTGATTCTTCCTTACCTCGGGTTTGTTATATCGTATTGGCATGGATAAAAAACGAATAGTTATTACAGGAGCTAGTCGGGGTATCGGGTTAGAAATGACGCGTATCCTTATTGGCCAAGGACACACAGTATACGGAGCGGTTCGAAACCCTGATGGGGCTAATGACCTTCAGGAAGCAGGCCCTGCAGGAATATTACAGCTCGATATAAGCGATCAAGATTCAATCGACGCCTTTGGGAATAAACTCGCAGAAACTACTGAAGCAATAGATATTCTTGTCAACAACGCAGGTATCACAAGCAACGACCTAGGTGCCGACCGGAGGCAATGCAACCCGTGGCAAGTTGATAATGAAATAGTCCTCGAAGAGACGAGAATCAACGCTTTAGGCCCCATGATGGTGACAAGAAGCGCGATAGGCCTCCTCGAAGCAGGACAAAATCCTGTCGTACTAAATACATCATCCCAACTTGGATCTATGATCATTGGAGCTGCGATGCCTTTCGACGTTGCCTACAACGTTTCAAAAGCGGCGCTAAATATGATCACTGTCATGTCAGCTTCAACTAACAAAAACGTGGCATTCGTTGCCTTGCACCCTGGTTGGGTAAAAACAGATATGGGAACAGATGCTGCAGAAATGGAAGTCGCCGATTCTGCTGGAGCGATCGTTGATTCCCTTCTCGGACTTACTATTGAAGACTCTGGGCGGTTTATCCGCTGGGATGGCACTAACCACCCTTGGTAATGAGCACCATCGAGCAACTCTGGCGCTATCCAGTTAAGTCTCTGCAAGGAGAACAAATCACTTCAACTGAAGTTGAGGATGTGGTTCTCGGTGATCGGGCGTGGGGCATCTTAGACAGCGAAACAGGAAAACTTTTATCAGCAAAACGGATACCCAAACTCCTTGAGGGATCTGCGAAGCTCGTAGATGACGGATGTGTTCTGACGTTTGACGATAAAGAGGTCCACAACAACGACCCCAATATCAATGGAGACCTTTCGTCTTGGCTAAACCGTGAAGTACGATTAGCTTCACCAAAACTCGGAGAGCAGGCAACGATCGAAATTGAATGGGATGAAGGTCTCGATGAAGTTCCTGATGATCCTGAAATTTTTGAATTTTCAACCTCGCCGGGTTGGTTTTTCGACTCAAGTTCTAGTCTTCACTTGATAGGTTCAGGTACGCTTTCCATGCTCGATGCCAGAATTGGCGATGGGGCAGGAGATGTTCGGAGATTCCGGCCAAATATTGTTGTTGCTACACCAGAGGCATTCGTAGAAGATGATTGGGTAGGCAAGGAACTCCTTCTTGGGAGCGTCAGAGCAGCTGTAAAGAAACGGACCGACCGCTGCATCGTAATCACTCGGGCCTTCGGTGAGTACGAAGCTTCACGAAAAACTTTAAAATACCTCAGCAAAAACCATCAACGAGAAGCAGGACTAAGTTTAGAACCAACTCAATCAGGACATATGACGGTTGGCGATTCAGTAGAAATATCTAGTGACTAGCCCTAGTTGAACTGTTCACGTACCGCCGGATTAGTGACTACATCAGGAAGGCTGTCACCCGATGCTCCAAGGGTCGAACCTCCATCAACGGTCAAAGTCTGACCAGTAATATAGCTTGCTTTCTCCGATAGAAGAAAGAGAACAGCGTTGGCTATATCCGTTGGTTCTCCTCTCCGTTGAAGCGGGATCCTCTGGGCGACTTCTTGAACATCGCCCTGTCCAGCCCTCGGCGTTTTCACTGTTCCCGGCGCTACGGCATTCACCCGAATACCATATTGGCCCCACTCAGCAGCCATGGTACGAGACATGGATTCCAAGCCTGCTTTAGCAGCCCCATACCCAGCAAGAAGTGGGATAGCTCTTGCAGCAATTGATGAGATGTTGACAATTGCCCCCGGCGAAGATTTTTCTATAAGCGGTGACGCAAACATGCGGCAACTAACTAAGGCATACCGGAGATTTCTTGAAAGGATTCGATCAAAGGTATCTAGCTCGCAATCTTTTGTCCTACTCCAGTCGGTAACTCCGACCCCGCCAACAACATTCACTAAGTACTTGACTGGGTCCTGTGCATCCAAAATTTGACTAAGTACTCTAGAGAGAGCCGTTTCGTCGGTGACATCTGCGAAATGTGCTTGAATCGACCCTCGTAAACCTCTCCCCTCTTCGATGACTTCTTCTGCGTGACCTTTATCGTAAGTAATGATGTGAAGTTCTGCTCCGGCCTCTGCGAGAGCTAAGGTAACTGCGGATCCGATACCCCCGCCAGCTCCGCCTACAGCGAGTGCCTTCCCCCCTGTCAGATCGAGATTTGGTAGGTGATTCACAATTTCACGTTATATGAATTGCGTTATGAGTGCCATATTCGTTCCTTCCTTCATAATTATTTCAGCTCTTAGGGTGGTCTTCCGGATCAGCTTCTCTAGGCTCATGATGTGGAATTAATAATCGTTAGACATGGAAGACCAAACCGCGTAGAAAACGTTGAGGGAACCGCGGACCCCAGCTTGACCGAGATCGGGCATGCACAAGCAGATGCTGTTGCAAGCTATTTATCTGACACGGATATTGATTTAATCGTCTCCTCCCCTATGCTTCGGGCACGGCAAACAGCCCAACCACTTGTCGAAAAGCTCGGCATGGGCTTAGTTATCGTTGATGATCTAGTAGAAATCGATAAAGACAGCGATACGTACCTTCCGATGGAAGAAGTAAAAGCCAAAGGCGGCGATGAATGGCAAGCAATCATCGATGACCCTGACAGTATGCATGGCGATGTCGATATCGAAGCGTTTGCTGATCGAGTTTTCGCAGCTTTTGAAGAAATAATTACCAGCAACCCTGGAAAAACTGTTGTGGCATTCTGCCATGCCATGGTCGCTATGTCTTTTCTCCAACGAACACTTGGATACGAAGACCGGTACGGCTTGAGGATTGACTATGCCAGCATCACTCGTGTACAGGCTTCGCGAGCTGGAGTACGTTCTGTTCGATCCGTGAACGAAACCATGCACCTAGGGGATAAGGTCATTCTTACCCCGTAGAGATCGCTTGGAGTATCATACGGTACCGGCGGATATGAAATATTCTGATACTGAGACTAGGTTGAGCATATGCGAGCAGCGCTAATCACCGATAAGGAAAAGGTCGAATTCGTCGAATTTGAACCTAGCGACCCCGAAAGTAACCAGGTTGTAGTGGACATTATACTCTGCGGTATTTGCGGAACTGACATCCATTCCTACCAGAGCCCAGGGCCTGCTTGGCCCTCAACGTGCGGCCACGAATGGACTGGAATTATCTCCAAAACCGGCTCAGAAGTAACCCGAGTCACAGAAGGAGACAGAGTAATCATCGCTGTTCCCCCTTCCTGTGGCACTTGCCCCGCATGCCTCGCTGGACAAATGAGCAAATGCCAAACAGTGTTAACGGCAACGGTTGGGCGCGGGCCTTTTCAAACACCCCATGGAGGCTTCGCTGAACAGCTCACTATTCACCATGGTCGCGTTGTCCCAGTGGCAAACCCTGACTTAACAGACGAACAAGCAGCCCAGATTGAACCCGCAGCTATTTGTTTTCATGCTGTGCGCGCCACTGCCCCACGCTTAGGCGATGTAGCGGTGGTGCAAGGTGCCGGACCAATTGGACTAAGTGCCTTGCAATGGGTTCTCGCCGCAGGAGCAGGCACCACAATCGTCGTAGAGCCCAATGAAACTAGAAGAAATCTAGCCTTAACCCTTGGAGCCCACCACAGCATTGATCCAAGTGACGCAAGAGAATTTGTCGCCGAACACACTCGAGGGCTAGGAGGAGATGTCGTTTACGAATGCGCTGGTATACCCGCGACCGTACAATCTGCCGTTGATTTAGCCCGAAGAGGAGGGAGGGTTTCCTTGATCGGATTGGCTATGGGTGATGCTCCAATGAGCCCACGTGAATGGCTCAACAAGGAAATAACCGTTTCGGCTGCGCTCGGGTACACACACGAAGAATTTGAAATGACAATGGGTTATGTAGGTGACGGCAGAATTGATCTAGACGCTCTGCACTCCGGCACGGTCGACCTTTCTGATATAGCTGAAACATTTGCCGAGCTAGCCACAGGCCAATCTGAGCACACGAAAGTCCTCGTGCGGCCATGAAACTCATCTTGTAAGCGAGGCTCAAAGTGGATATAGAATTCTGGGTTGATCCAATATGACCGTGGTGTTGGGTTACGGCCAGGTGGGTCGTTAACGGGGTACAACCACATCGTGATTTATCGATCACATGGCAACCAATCAGCCTCTACTTCAAAAATAATCCCGATAAGGACAGCAAGCGTTACCCCTCGTATGAACGTTCCCATAATTTACTTCGAGTGATGGAGTCCATACGTGCCGAGGAAGGAAGTAGATCTGTTCAAGCTTTTTACTGGGAACTTGGTCGTAGGATTCATCATGATAAAAACTTCATGGATTTTGATTTAGCGGACGTTCTGAACGCTATTGGTGTCACTAGCGATCATGGCTCTGCATTTGATGATCCCCTGTTTGATGAAGAAATTCGAGAACGCATGAGTAGAGGCATTGCGTTAGCTGGTGAAGATATCGGAACGCCTATCATCGCATTTGATGACCATGACGGTAAAAGAGTAGGGATCTTTGGTCCGGTAATAACCCGAGTTCCTGAGAGTGATGAAAGCGTTAAATTGTGGGACAGTGTGGTTACCTTAACAACAACTCCAGGGTTTTGGGAATTGAAACGAACCCGAACAGAGAGACCAGAGTTTGGTGAAAGACCGTAATGGGTAATGATGTGAAACTTCTGCACTGGGACATAGGAGCTGTGAAAGTTGTGCGAGTGGAGGAACATGTAATCCCTGTCCCAAGCGATGAACTCATCCCAGAAATGGGAAAACTTATTGAGAAACATAGCCAATGGTTGAAACCCTGGGCGGTAAGCGAAGACGATGAGATCCTTCTCTCCATACATAGTTTTCTGGTGATGAGCGAGGATACAAAAATTATCGTTGACACGTGTATAGGCGTTTCTTCTCAAATGCCTGTCCCTCCAGCCGAAGACTTTCCTGAACGTCTCAGCGAAGCACTCGGTACTTCTCTTGAGAACATCGACGTGGTACTTTGCACGCATCTCCACATGGATCATGTCGGTTGGAACATGAGAGAGATCAATGGAGAAAGTGTTCCTACCTTTCCAAATGCTAGATACCTCTTCTCAAAAGAAGAAATTGAACAGAGCAGTTCAGATTCTGAGAATTATGATCCGACTGTCATGGAGCCGTCCGTGCAACCGATCATTGATCTTGGCCTCGCTGATTTCGTGGAATCCGATCACGAGATAACCTCTGAGGTTCGCCTAGTACCAACTCCGGGGCATACACCAGGTCACGTTTCTGTGCTTATCTCCTCCGAAGGTGAACAAGCTTTAATAACCGGTGACATGACGCACAGCCCGATTCAATTTGCGGAACCTGCACTTTGTAGTTCCTTTGATTGGGATACCACAATGTCAACGGCGACAAGGAAAGCCATCATTGATAGGTTCGTTGATAGTGAAACGCTCTTCCTTGGGACTCATTTCGCTCCTCCTACTAGTGGACTTTTGAGGAGTTCGGAAACCGGAGTATTGTTCTCCATAAGTGAAACTGAGCTTTAATGAAGGTCCCCCGAACGACTACGTTACCTTCAAAAAAATGATTTATCAGTCTAGGAGAAATCAATGGCGTTAGATGACAAAATAGCGGTCGCAGAAACCATCTACCTCTATGCAATGGGAATTGATACGAAAGACTTTGTTCTCTACCGTTCTATCTTTGCTGACACTGTGGAAATTGATTTCTCCTCGTATGAGGGTTCATCCGTTACTGAACCAAGTAAATTAACTGGAGACAAATGGGTGAGGAGAGTGCAGCCGCTCTTTACTGGATTAGCAGCTACGCAGCATTCAATGACTAATCCTATGGTTTCAATCGATGGTGATACGGCAACCTGTCGAATGTATATGCAAGCGCATCACGTGTATGAACCAGATAAAGAGGGATCTTGGTTCACTTTAGGTGGGTATTATGATGACACGCTCATAAGAAGTGATACCTCTCCGACTGGTTGGATGCTGAGCGGTGTCAAACTTACAGTTCTGTGGAGAAAAGGCGACGAGTCCATCATGGCTATTGCAAGAGAAAAAGGACACAAATCCTTAAATGCGTAATTGCTTTTCTGGGAGGCATTTTTATCAAAGGCAATTTACTCCCTCACTATTTAGACGTATTTCAGCTTGGTGCCTAGTATCTCTAAGAAACATGGAGGATTTATGACCGGTAGGAAATTTGATTTCGAAACTGAACTTGATGAAATACACCGCGCCGTACTAAGTGTGCTGCCAGAGAAACTACTGGACCTCACAGATATCTCAGCAGCCAGAGCGGGGATAGAAGAACTTTTTTCTCAAATGCCATCTCCTGAACTCCCAGAAGATATCTCCATAGAAGAAATACAAGTACCAGGCATTAACGGAGATCCCGATGTCCTCGTGAAAGTTTACAAACCCAAATCGCTTCCTTCTGAAGCTCCTGTGTTGTTGTGGATCCATGGTGGCGGAATGGTTCTTGGTTCAGCCGATTGGGACGATGACGTATGTTGCCCTATAGCTACAGCCCATGAATGTGTAGTCGTTTCGGTTGACTACCGACTGGCCCCTGAGAACCCCGCACCAGCCCAGTTACATGATTGTTACGCCGCGCTGAAATGGGTTAGCGAAAACGCGAGCAGTTTAGGTGTCTCACCTGAACGAATCGCTGTAGGTGGTGCTTCAGCTGGAGGCGGACTTGCAGCCGGGACAGCATTAATGGCCAGAGACAACGGAGGTCCGAATTTGATTTTCCAGCTTCTGGTCTTCCCAATGCTTGATCACCGGAATCAAACCCCAAGCAGTTACGGCACTTCAGATACCCGCGTTTGGAATAGAGAGGCGAATATAGCAGCTTGGGCAGCATATCTCGGTGAAGCCGATGAAGTCACCCCATATGCATCGCCAAGTATCGCAAATGACCTGTCTGGTCTTCCTCCGGCATATATCAACGTCGGGACATTGGACATATTCGTAGACGAAGACATTGAATACGCTCAGCGCTTATCTCAAGCTGGGGTTCCAGTAGAGCTCCATGTCTACCCTGGTGCTTTCCATGGCAGCAATGGTTTCGTTGCTGAATCAGCACTATCCGTTAGATGGGCTGCTGATCAAAGTGCCGCTTTAGAAGCAGCGCTTAACCCTGAGAACTAACCCTTACCAACGCCGCTCATGAAGATTCGAATTTTCACTGAACCACAGCAAGGCGCTGGTTACCAGAGACTCTCTAAACTCGCGACCCATGTTGAAAATTTGGGATTTGATGGCTTCTTCGTCAGCGACCATTATCACGTGATGGGTGATACGGACCCGAGAATGGGTCCAACTGATGCGTTAACGACTTTAGCTGGATTGGCACGCGACACAAAGAAAATACGGCTCGGGACGCTTGTCTGCTCATCGACGTTTAGAAAACCTGGCCGGCTTGCTGTCATAAGTGCTGAAATCGATCAAATGTCACAAGGACGGTTGGAGCTTGGAATCGGTGCGGGCTGGTTTGACCGAGAACATGAGGCGTTGGGGATGGAATTCCCCTCAATAAAAAAACGCTTTGACCTCATGGAAGACCAACTTGAAATCCTTCGTCTTTTTCGTGATACTCCCGCAGAGGAGTCATTTGATTTTGAGGGAAGGACCGTAACCCTAAAAGATTGCCCAGCTCTTCCCAGAGCAGTTCAGGAGCCCGGCATCCCAATCATTATCGGCGGCGGCGGCCCTAAACGAACACCGAATTTAGCTGCCCGCTTTGCTGATGAATTTAATTCACCTTTCAGATCGCCAGATATTTTTAAGGAACAGGTTGAGCGCGTATCCCAAGCATGCGAGTCTATTGGCCGTAACCCTGAGAGCCTTATTTTCTCTGTGGCTCAGGTAGTATGCGTCTCCGATTCAGAGAAAGAATTCTCAAAACGTGCTGAACGAATCGGCCGTTCCTCATCCGAGCTTAGAGAGAGTGGTGTCGCCGGGATGCCTGAAGAAGCGGTTGAACGAATACTGGCGTTTCAGAGGGCCGGCGCGTCACGCATATACCTTCAAGTACTCGATGAGGATGACCTAGATCATATGACTTTCATCGCTGAATCAATCGCGCCACTAATACAAGGAGCTGCTAATGCCTGATTTATCTGGAAAGGTTTTCGTTATCACTGGTGGGAATGGTGGCATCGGCCTAGGTATGGCCGAAGGCATAGCTGCTGCTGGGGGTTCCATTGCCGTTTGGGCTCGGAATGAAACGAAAAATGCAAGCGCCGTAGAAGCCTTAGAAAAATTAGGAACCACTGCAAAGGCATATGTTTGTGATGTGAGTTCGGAATCAATGGTTCTTGAAACCATGGCTGAAACTGTGGCAGATTTCGGAAAAGTTGACGGCATGTTCGCTAACGCTGGGCGCCCTGGGACTGGGACACCCTTTTGGGATCTCTCACTTGAAGAATGGCGAAAAGTGATGGCAGTGAACCTTGATGGTGTCTTTCTCTGCTTGCGAGAAGCTGCTAAACAGATAATCTCTCAAGGGTCAGGTGGAAGCCTTGTTGCTGTCTCTTCAACCTCTGCAGTGCATGGAGCTGCTGGAAACGAAGCATATGGAACAGCTAAAACAGGAGTTACAGGTTTGGTTCGAGCTCTCGCTGTTGCTTTAGCGAAACATCAGATCAGAGTCAATGCCTTGCTTCCCGGTTGGACAGTGACTGAACTTGCTGAACCTGCTTTTAAAAATGCTCGTTTCCGTGAAGTGACGACGAGAAGAACTCCTGTGCGTCGCTGGGCTGACCCAAGCGAATTCAGAGAGGTCGGGGCTTTTCTCGCCGACCCGACGCAAACGTTTCATACAGGGCAGCAGGTATGCCTAGATGGCGGTTATACGATTTTTTAGAAGATGTGTCTGAAATCACAAGATATTTATCTCCGGCTTCACAAAGATTGATTACGTTTCGCCTACGGTAGGACTCTATGTCTGAAATACCGAAGCGTGGTTCGACACGAGACGCTCTTGCCATAACTGCGTTTAGGAGGCTATTTATCGGGTCTTTTCTTTCCGGTATCGGGAGATGGATGCAAACAGCGGCTTTGGGAGTTTTAGCGTGGGAAATAAGCGGATCAAGCCAATATTTGGGTGCAATAATCTTTGCGAATTTAGGTCCACTTGCGTTATTAAGTCTGCTTGGTGGATCTCTAGCCGACACGGGCAACAGAAGAAGAATTCTTTTTCTCACTCAAGTGTGGCAGTTAGCGTGGACTATCGTTCTCGCGGTCAATGTCGCAGATGGAGAAATTGGTCAGAAAACACTGCTACTTATCGTTTTCATTATTGGTTTGGGTCAGGGGATTTACGCCCCGACATTTACTTCGGTGATCCCAGAATTAGCGGGTAGAAAGAATCTTCAGGCTGCGGTAGCTCTCAACTCTATGTCAATGAATGGAGCGCGGGTTGTAGGCCCGGCTTTGGGTGGTTGGCTTACCAGTAGGTTTGGTTTCGCGGAAGTATTCAGTCTTAATGCCGCCACTTACCTGTTTGTATTAGCAGCCATTGCGTTCACCCGGATCCCTCCAGCTACGGCAGAGCCTCGTAACTTGGGGGATCGACTTTTTGGTGGTTTCAAAATCTCTAGGAGAGCCCCGCAAGTAGGGAGACCATTGGTTCTAATGTCGCTGTTTTCCTTCTTCTGCCTCCCGTTTATAGGGCAGCTGCCAGCAATAGCTGAAGTCAATATGGGCATCGATGCGAAGAGCACACAATATGGCTGGTTCTTTGCCATGTTTGGGTTCGGGGCGTTATTTGGCGCTTCCTTAGTCGGAACAATTCTTCTTCAAGCAAGACGTGACCTCCTTATCCGTTTTTCCCTTATTTCCTTCGGCGGGACATTGGCTTGGTTGGTTTATCTTCGCTCGATTGAAGTCGGCTACTTCGCTATTTTCTTTGTTGGTTTGTGTTACCTGATTTTGCCTACGACGCTAAGCACGTATTGGCAGGAACATGTTGATGAGAATATTCGGGGACGCATCGCAGCTATCTGGGTTCTTTCTTTTGGGGGGACAGTTCCATTTGGGAACTTAATCGCTGGACCTGTTATTGAAGCTACCTCTTTATCGGCGGTTCTCTATTCGAGCGCTGTAATAGCTGTCTTGCTTGGTATTTTTTTCCGGTTGAAACCAGGCCCTATTATTGGGGAGGAAATTCTCTCTGAAGTTTGACCTAATGAGTTTCCGGTTCGTTCATGTAATCCCTGTAATAGGTGATGCAACCATCCTTGACGCGGTAGACGCCAACACCTTCCCGGTATCCGTTATCGGAGGTGAATGACCACTGTGCCCAAGCAGTGTGATCATCTCCTGCAAGTTCCTCGAGATGAAATCTGCCATTGATCGAAGCCACGACCGTATTCATTTTTTCTAGAAAGCCAGATATTTCAGATCGGCCAGTAAAAGTTCCGAATATCGGGTCGTCGAAAATCGCATCTTCAGAAAACATGTGTGCCGTGAGCGTGTAATCCCCTGAATCCTGATTGGCCCAGAATTTTTTTATCACGTCGTAAGCTTCACCACCCATAGTTCCTTCCTTCGATATTTTGATGCCACGTGGCATCAAACCTTGTGTCTAATTGACTTGCTTGTCTTGGCTCTCCCAATATGGAGCACGGAGCTTGTACTTTTGCAGTTTTCCGGTCGCCGTTCTAGCAAGTTCATCGCGGAATTCAATTGACGTAGGGCATTTATAGTGTGCGAGTTTTTCTCGACAGTGGTCAATCAGTTCCTCTTCAGTGATTTCAGTATCAACAACGACCAATGCTTTGACAGTTTCTCCCCACTTGTCATCAGGAACTCCAATAACAGCAACTTCAGTTACGGCCTCATGGGAGAATAGGGCATCTTCGACTTCGATAGAGGAAACGTTTTCTCCTCCTGAGATGATGACATCCTTTTTTCTATCCGCGATAGATACATAGCTCTCTCCATCTATATATCCGCCGTCACCTGTATGGAACCAACCGGAACGAATAGCATCATTCGTTGCTTCAGGCTGTTCCCAGTAGCCCTTTAAAACATGGTTCGATCGGGCGAGGATCTCGCCATCATCGGTTACCTTTATCTTTACACCTAGAGCTGGCGCCCCAGCTCGCCCAAGTAATCGAGCTCGCTCTCCGGTGGGTAAATGGTCCCACTCAGATCTTCCACGGGACATAGTCAAAAGTGGGGCTGTTTCAGTCAGGCCGTAAATCTGAATGAATTCCCAGCCCAATACTGTTTCGACCTGTTCAATGATTGAGGTAGGTGGTGGGGCTCCAGCAACAACGATCCTTGTTCGGCCAGCCCCAGGGATTTCTCCTTCCCATGTTTCAGCGGCATCAAGTATCGCAGCTACAACAGCAGGGGCGCCACACATCAACGTCACGCCATGCTTTTTGACTCGTTGAAGTATTTCTTCGCCGTCGACTTTACGTAAAACAACTTGGGGAACTCCCATCGCCGTTAGTGCAAATGGCATCCCCCACCCATTGCAATGGAACATTGGTAATGTATGGAGGTACACATCACGATCATTCACTCCAGCCTGCCACCCAAAAATCGCAGCGTTTGTCCAAAGCATCCGGTGGGTCATTTCAACACCTTTAGGTCTCGCTGTGGTTCCGCTGGTGTAGTTAATTGTTGCGGTGGCGTTTTCATCTTCTTCCCACTCTTCAGGCTCTCCGGGAACAAAAATTTCGCTATCAGTATCGGCACCCAGAACAAGAAACTTCTTTACCGATATGTCCTTCAAAGTGTCGGCTAACTCTGGGTCAACGAGAAGCACTTCCGCACCTGAGTGGTCGATGATGTACTGTATCTCTTCGCGATTTAAGCGGAAGTTAACTGGGACTCCGACTCTCCCCCATGCAGCGGTCCCAAAAAGGAAAGTAAGCATTCGCGATGCGTTTTGCGATACGAGGGCAACGCGGCCACCCAAGGGAACGCCCATTTGTTCAAACCCTTTAGCCATTGCCTTAGCCCGACTAGCAAACTCACCATAGGTGAGATCGGGAAGAGCTTCCGCCGGCTGGTTGGGTTCATCAATGATTCCGATACGAGCGCCATAGACGAGATCAGCTCGATCTAGATGATCTTTGATGGTTAATGGAACAAGCATGCCAATGCTCCTTTTCGGATTTGTACAGTATTGAAATTTTAGACGGTACATCTTCTTTCGTCAGATCATCAGACCTAACCTAGCGACTTACAAAAACATTTAGGATGAGATCTAGGGATTTCATGCCCGACTTCGTCTCATGCTAATTTTATTAAATGAACGCACCAAATATTCTTCTAATTGTCGCAGATCAAGAACGCCAACGGGACTGGATCCCTGAAGGTTTTTCACTCCCCGCTAGGCAACGCCTCATGGACCAAGGCCTAGAGTTCACAAAATATTACACGCACACATCACCTTGCTCACCTAGCCGCGGGACATTATTTACAGGCCAATA
>JAQWQL010000012.1 GCA_029244605.1 Acidimicrobiales bacterium
TCTTCTTCAGCTTCTTCTTCAGCTTCTTCTTCAGAAGCCTCACTGCTGCTGTCGCTGCTGTCGCTGCTGCTGTCGCTGCTGCTGTCATCGTCATCACCGCAAGAAACTGCGACAAAGCTGAAAATAGCTAAAAGCGCTAACAATTTCAATATGCTCTTTTTCATTTTACCCCTCTTGATAAATTTAAAGATTTCCCTCCCTCTCGAATTAGACCGAGTTACAGCCAACCCGAAAGGAAGAAAGACTTAATAACTTAGATAAAGCTAGCTGGGAAGCCCCCAAGAAGCAAGCTTCAACAATTTTCATTGCTTTCGTGAAAGCACTTTGTCGCGAACGGATCATAAAGGGGTTAAGCCAGAGAACAATATTATTACATCGACGGCACAGTACTATCGCGAAGCGGCGGAGGTTGCCGTTTTCCATCGGACCACCGCGTTCGCTGGTTGTATCGAGTTCCTCGCCATATGGTCGTATCGTCGTAGATGGCATTTTCGAGATTAGCCCCTGTAAGGTTTGTAAAACTCAAATTCGCACCCCGCAAATCACATCCCACTAATTTCGCTCTACTTAAGTTTGCAAAGCGAAGGTCACTATCTTTCATATTGCTAGAAGTGAAGTCAGCTGCGATCAAGGTTGCTCGGTTGAAATTAGCCGAAACCAGAGTTGCCCTTTCAAACCGGGCGTACGTCATCGGAGAGCGAGAAAAATTCGTATTTTCTAAAGTTGAGCCTGAAAAATCCACATAAAAACAGCTATTTTTTTTTCTTGGGAAATCTCGATCATAACTTAAGTCGGCATTTGTCAGGTCAACGTTACGAAATTTTGTATGCGCAAGATGGGCGTTTCGTATTGAAGCTTGCGTTAATGACGAGTCATCAAATCGCGCTCCTTCTAACATCGCTTCGTCAAAGAGTGCTTCATCAAGTTCCAAATCTCGGAAGTCAGCGTCAAAAAGGTACCTTTTCACAAATTTTTTACTCCGCAAAGACTTCCCTCTAAAGTCCTTAGGTTCTTGGCGAAACACATTTTTATGTCGTGTCATTTTTTCCAATTCTTTTATCTTGTCCGTTTATCTGTTGTAAATGCTAACTCTTCACTCGGATCGGTTCCCTACCAGAATAGAAGCCCAACTCCCTGAATCAACCTCCAACCCAAATACGCAATAACTGCTGCCACACCTACCCAGAAATGCCATGGGACTTTTACTTCTTCTTGGCTGCCTGTACTGAATTCACCCATTTCGACGACCTCTCCACATTGTGGGCAGCTGTCGACATCTTCTACAGATGCAGGATTAAGAAACTTATCGCACGCTGCACACCAAGGCATTAGTGAACTCTATTCGCGTCGAATGGCTAAAATAGCCACATCGTCCTCTATCGCCTCACGAGAGAAATCTCGCGCAGACTCTAGAAGGGTTTTGGTAAGCACATCGGGAGATATACCAGGATCACGAATAATATGTTGGGCTATCCGGTCCTCACCAAAAAGATCTTCCCCGTTTCGTACTTCAGCTAATCCATCGGTATACATCAAGATCATATCCCCTTCTTCTAGGGGTATCTCCCGACTAATATAGGTAGCTTTAGGGTTGAGCATGAGCAGTGGCCCTGTCGCTTTCAACGGCCGAATTTCGCGCTGGTGCCAGAGAAAAGCAGCTGGGTGGCCAGCACTTGCGAATCGAAGAGTCCCAGCCTCAGTGTCAAAAACGACGACGACAAGAGAGATAAATTCTTCTAGACGTTCACCTCCAGCCATCTGCGCGTTTAATTCCTCTAGTGCTTGAGCAGGATCCCGAAATTGTTCCAAGAAAACCCGAAGGAGATATTTTGCTTGAAATGCTGTGATGCTTGACTCAATTCCATGACCTGCAACATCTCCGACAACAGCGACGAGCCTAGAATCAGAGACCTTGTATAGATCAAAGAAGTCCCCTGCCATGAGGCCGGTCCCAGCTTGATAGATCCGCCCAACTTCGAATCCGCTGAAGTTTGGGAGTTCATCAGGGGCAAGGCGGCTAGCCCAAGCCCGTGGCGCTAATGCCTCTTGGTTGAGGGCTTCTTCAGCCCGTTTTTCCATCTCGAACCGTTCGCCGCTGAGTCGCGCTTCTCGAACCGCATTTCGGTTGTAGAGAAGAGAGAACATTGCCGGTATTGCTAGTAGCGAAAAGAGCGCTACTGCTGAAAGAGAATTCGAGAAGGCAACAATGAAGGACACTAGAGAAATCAGCACATAGGTCAAGACTGCATGCAGGTCTCGTCGGTAATCGCCGCGGGTTAACGCTATAGCTTTACGCTGAGCGACTGAATCGAGTTCCTTTAGGTCATGAAGATCAGCTTCAAGGCGCGCAAGGAGGCGGAGACGGAGACGAGCTGACCTGCTCCATGCATACGCCGCTCCCGACGATATAGAAGCTAAAGCCACTAAAAATGGAGTTTCCATGACACCACAAGCGTAGCGGCGGAAAACCGCCCGCACCGCTTTCAATCCCATCTGAGCAGTATTTTCTCCAGATTTTGCTATTTCTGCTGGTCAGCGACTATATGCAGGTCACGTATTTCTGTTCCTCACACGTATTTTGACCGGAACCGAACCTAAATCAAGCTGGGAACGCAATTGATTCTCTAAATACCTAATGTATGTCTTTGGAAGTTTCTTATTCACAAAAAACGTAAAAGTAGGTGGTTCCGTGGCTCCTTGAGTCGCGTAAAGCACCCTTGCCCCTCCAGGAGCGGGATGCGCTATCTGCGCCTTACTAATAACTAAGTTCACATCACGGGTCGGCACCCGCCTGTGATATCCAGATATGGTCTCTGAAAGTATCGGGAAGAGGCGATGAACGCCTTTCCCCGATAGCGCTGAAATTTTCATCAATGGAGGGTCAGCAAGAAAACCAAGCTTGATCTCTACCTGATCGACAATATATTCACGATCGTCTGTGTCAAGCAACTCCCATTTATTGAGCACTACGACGATGGGGCATCCAGCTGCATCGATTCGCTCCGATAGACGCTGGTCCTGATGGGTCACTCCGACCGTTGCATCGATCACGAGCAGGGCGATGTCCGCTTTATCGATTGCTTCAAGAGCACGGATAAGCGAATAATATTCTGTGTCTTCATTGATCCGCGCTTTCCGGCGCATTCCTGCAGTATCAACGAACCGTATAGGGCCAAGGTCGGTATCTATTACTGTATCAATGGCGTCTCGGGTGGTTCCAGCCTCATCATGGACTACCGATCGTTCAGCGCCGAGGAGCGTATTAAACAACGTAGACTTCCCGACGTTTGGACGCCCAACGATCGCTACCGCAATCATAGAGCTACTCTCTTCGTCATCTTCCCAATCTTCTTCCTCAGTAATTTGCGGTTCTCCTAAAGGAAAGTTGGAGACCACTGCATCGAGAAGGTCAGCTGTTCCTCTTCCATGCAGAGCTGATACTGGTTTCGGCTCCCCCAGCCCCAATGACATGAATTCCCATATCGCTGCTTCATGTGCAGGGTCGTCTACCTTGTTAGCAACGACGAAACTTGGGCTCGAGTGGGTTCTAAGCTTCTCTGCGATTAGAGCATCTTCGGTAGCGATTCCCACTCGTACGTCAACGACGAAGAGAACAAGATCTGCGGCGTCGATCGCATGTTCGGATTGTTCACTCACCTTGTTGTCTAGCGCTGATGCTTCGCCAGTGTGTGGGAGCCAGCCGCCGGTATCTACGAGGGTAAAGTCCACACCTGCCCAGTCAACTTCGAAATCATTCCGGTCGCGAGTCACTCCAGGCCTTTCTTCAACGATGGCCTTTCTGCTTCCAATGAGCCTATTAACGAGCGTAGATTTTCCTACATTAGGCCGTCCGACAACTGCGACAATTGGCTTCCTAGACATAGCTTTCCTCCAATGCCCGTCGAAGCGCTATCCCATCTGTCGTAACGACGTCAACTTCACGAGGAAGGTCATCGGGGCTCATCCCATCGAGAAACTTCCCCTTTGAAAGGCAAACATCTGGAATAAGGTATCTATCGTTTTCTGGTTCTTCAGATAAAACTCTCGCTATGTCTTCACCAACCATAAGGCCTGCAACTGCAATATTCCCGGCAAAAAAGGTATTTGGAACAGGGATAACACGGACATCATTCCTTCCCAAGCCACTGATCAGCGGTATAAGAAGTTGGGCGCCGTACTCTCCGGTCAATACGCCAATATTCCCCGAACGCTTTTTCCGAATTTTGAGCGGATGAGGAGAAACACGTGGCGCACGGTAACCCTCTGCTGGAGCACTATCTACCCACGCGAAAAACCCTTCTGCTGGGTTTGTTGGCTGATCGACTTTGCCTAAAAATTCCTGCTCGAAAGTCCTATAGATCCCCACTCCATCTTCATACATGCCAAACCCTTCATAGTGTTCAGAAGTCGGGAAGGACCGTCCTGTCAGAAGGTAGTATTCATCAGCAGCGTGGACAATGCGCCTTCCGGTGTGACGATGAAATAGTTTTTGCCAGTATTCGACAAGATCGATAACTAAATTTGCCTCTGTGGCTGTATGAGAGCGCATACGCTCCTCTTTGGAGTACTTACTTACTCCAAGTGGAACAACACAGAGAGACTCCAAGGAGCGATACTTCTCGAACACTGTGCATAGCGTGTCATCAAGAACATCTCCGTCGTTTATGCCAGGGCATACCACAATTTGACCATGTACTTTAATTCCGTGATCTAGAAGAGCGCGAAGCCATCGTAAACTGGGCCCCCCACGCCGGTTCCGCAACATCTCATTGCGAACATTGGGGTCCGTAGCATGAATGCTGACATTTAGCGGAGAAAGGCCTTCGGTGATAACTCTTTCAAGGTCAGCTTCTGTAAATCGGGTAAGCGTCGTGAAGTTCCCATAGAGAAAAGAGAGCCTGTAGTCATCATCTTTGACATATAAGCTTGACCTCATCCCAGGAGGAAGTTGGTAAATAAAACAGAATTCACAATGATTATCACATGTCCGTATCTGATCAAACAGCGCAGAATGAACAGTTACACCTAACGGTTCTCCTTCCCCTTTACGAATTTCCAATTCAAATGGAAGCCCCCCTCGTTGGACTTCCACATCAAGCACAGCTTCATCAGTTAGGAGCTGATACTGAATCACATCTCTAGGGGCTTCTCCATTCATTGAAATGAAGACGTCATTAACAAGAACGCCAGCTTCATCTGCTGGCGAACCCTTTACTACATCTACTACACGCGGGGAAGACATACTCTCTAGGTTATTGCCCAAGCTCAGCCTTGAGTGGAAAGCATCAAAGAAGGTAAAGAAAAGTTGGAACTTCATTGAAGAAGCGCCAGTAATAGTGATTTGCACGCCACACTGTATATATGGTTGTAAATAAGGTAGTTCTTGCTTCACCCCGCGGTTTTTGCGCTGGTGTAGAAATGGCTATTAAAGCTCTGACTTGGATGGTTAGGGCCTTCCCTGCTCCAGTGTATTGCTACCACGAAATCGTCCACAATAAGGTCGTCGTTGAACGATTTGAGGACCTTGGCGTTATCTTCGTTGATCATATTAGCGACGTCCCTCCGGGATACCCGGTGATGTTAAGCGCACATGGATCAGCTCCCGAAGTTGTAAACTCAGCACGCCAGCAAAGCAATTTCGTTGTAGATGCTGTCTGCCCGCTTGTGACCAAGGTCCATCATGAAGTCAAAGTTCGAGCAAAAAAAGGGCACGCCATTATATACGTCGGACACGAGGGGCATGAAGAGGCCGTAGGCACCGTGGCTGTCGCCCCTGAACAAACCCATATTGTTGAATCCGTTTCCGCAGTAGAAAATCTTCCTGAGTTCCCTGGTAACGTGTCGCTTCTAGCTCAGACCACACTTAGCCACCGTGATTGGGAATCTGTTCTAGATGCAGCGAAGAACCGCTTCCCTTCACTCGATGTTCCGGGCAGAAGCGACCTTTGTTTTGCTACCACAAACCGCCAGGGGGCGCTAATGGCCATAGCGGAACGTTGCGACACAGTCATCGTCATTGGATCATCGAACTCGTCGAATACCAGAGCTCTAGAAAGACTCGCTTTGGAGGTAGGGTGCTCCGAAGTCCACAGGATAAACCATGCGTCAGAAATTCCCGAGGGGCTTTCAGGAACTATCGGGGTTACAGCAGGAGCTTCCGCTCCGGAAGAACTAGTGAACGCTGTACTCGAGACACTCAGCCCAACCGATGGAGTCGAGGAATACCGCTTTGTGACCGAAGAAGAATATTTCCCTCCCCCGCGAGAACTTCGAGCGCTCATTCAAGCGATCGGCTTCTTCGCAAAACTTGGATTGACAGACCCACAGGGCAAGGCGGCTATAGACGATAGATCCATTGAAGCCTCAGATGTCCTAACGTCACTTGGATGATGAACTACCTAGACTTTAACGACCCAGCGATCGTCTCAGCTTCATCAAATAGGTCTTGCAAAATCTCATGAAGGTTATCTGAATATTCTTTCAACGCTGATCGGGAAACTCTTTTTTTACCCGGGAGCGGTTCCGGCGGCGGGATCAACTCCCCATAGAGGATCACGACTCTACGCGGGTGAGGCAAAAACCTTCCTTTGGGCATCGCCCTTTCCGAACCCCCAATAGCCACGGGAAGTATAGGGGCGGCAGCTTTCGCTGCAAGCCATACAGCCCCATCAAGAATTGGATAAATTTTCGGACCAGACTTTCTTTCGCCTTCTGGAAAAACAGTTAACGCTTTCCCTTGACGGAGTGTCTCCAAAGATACATTAAGCGCAAGTCTGTCCGCCTTTGAAGAACGATCCAGTGGAATGCCGCCCATGCCCGGAAGAGCCCAAACCCAAAATCTTTTAACGAACAGCGACCCCTTTGCTAGGAAAAAAAGTTTGCGCCGACAAGTTGCGCTTATTAGCGGAACATCAAGATTGGAACGGTGAGTAGGGGCAACAATAACCTTTCCTTCTTTAGGTAACGCCTTACTGTTTTTTGCATAGACGCGAAAATACAGGAAGGTACCTACCTTCGCGATCCCTTTAAGGAACACATACAAGGTTCGTGATGCAAGCGAGGACTGTGCTTCCATTGACTTCCTAGCTTCTTCGAAAGCAGTCATCGCAGGAATAGCTTCTCGATGTAATCTGCGGTTTCTTGAATTGTTTTCCCTGTTGTGTCAATCACTACCGCGTCTTGGTCAGCTACGAGAGGGGAATCCCCACGCGTGCTGTCTTTCGTATCCCGTTGAAGTATCTCTTCAGTTATATCTTCAACAGTGCGGCCTGATTCAAGACTTCGCCGTCTCGCTCGTTCCTCAGGGGTCGCAGTTACATACACTTTGAGTCGAGCCTGAGGGAAAACAACTGACCCGATATCCCGACCCTCCAGAACTCCTCCTCCACGGATTCGCGCCCAAGTTCGTTGCTGCCTTCGCATCACTGACCGGACTCCGGGATTAGCAGCTACTTGGCTGACTGCAGCATTAACTTGGGGGCCCCGAATCGTCTCTGTAAGATCTTCACCGTCAACGTCGACACTTTCACCATCGAATCGTATGACGATCCGATCCGCTATAGCCGCTATCTTTGCTTCATCATCTAGCTCAGCGGATTCGGAGAGTGCCACGGCCGCAACACTTCGATACATAGCTCCCGTATCCAGATAGCTCAAGTCGAGTTGTTCAGCGACTTTCTTCGCGAGTGTAGATTTCCCTGAGCCTGCAGGCCCATCAATAGCGAGAACTCTGAGCTTTGCATCACCTGCAGCACGAACTTGGTCAAGGACATCAAAAAAAGTCGGGAATGTTTTCGCAACACATTGGGGCGAGTCAAGAGTGATACCAGAGGACATCAGACCCAAAATCGAGAACGCCATCGCAATGCGGTGATCATCATATGTGTGAACGGTTGCTTTTTGGGGGTCGCCGGGGTGGATGATTATCCCAGTTTCAGTTTTTTCTGCATCTATCCCGACCTTTCCAAGTTCAGATACGAGGGCACCGAGTCTATCTGATTCCTTCTTCGCTATAAATGAGATATCTCTGATTGTCGTAGGACCAGAAGCAAGCGGGGCAATAGCGGCAAGCGTTGGAACGGTATCTGACATTGTTGCCATCGATACGTCAACACCTGAAAAAGAACTAGTTCCGGTTACCGAAAGTGAGGTTGCGGAACGAACGACTTCCGCCCCCATCTCTTCAAGGACATCAAGAAAGGCTATATCTCCTTGAATGGACTGGCTTCCGAGCCCATCGATAGTGATGGTCCCCCCAGATACGGCTGCTGCTGCAAAGAAATATGATGCTGCAGAAGCATCGGGCTCAATCAGGTACGATGCGTTACTATATCCCGTTGGCGCAACTGCGTATCGTTTGTCGCTTATACGGGTAATGTCTGCACCGAACGAACGCATCACAGCAATTGTCATATCGACATACGGGCTAGAAACTAGGTCACCTTCGACAATAATTTCGAGTTCTTCAGGAAAGCAAGGGGCAGCTAAGAGGACAGCGGAAACGAATTGGCTTGAGATTTCGCCTCTTAGAGTTACCTGACCTCCCTTGAGATTTTCTCCGTTGACACGGAGAGGAAACGTATACGGGGCTCCTAAGTATTCAATTTGCACCCCTAGGCTTTCAAGAGCTTCACATAATTCTCTGTGCGGTCGTGATTTGATTTGCTCATCCCCGTCAATCTCAACCTCTACCCCACAGAGTGCCGCTAACGGAAGGCAGAACCGTGCCGTAGTTCCACTTTGGTGAACCCAAAGGGTTTCCGATGGGCCTTTCAATGCGCCTCCTGCCCCTAGAACAGAGGCAGAGGAGCTATCGGTATTTAACGAGATAGCAACCCCCATCTTCCGCAAGGAATCGATCATCACATGAGTGTCTTCTGAGAAAAGGACGCCAGATAATTCTGACGTACCACTTGCTAACGCCGATGCAATAAGCGCCCTGTTGGTGATACTCTTCGATCCGGGCAGATCGAGGTGAACATTTGGAGGTTCGACAAGTGGGTCGATAAGCAGCATGGCTACTCCATTGCCCTAACTGATGGCCGATATCCGCCTGCCATGAGCCCCCCGAGCAGTCGTTCGGACTTGTCAGCCGGAACGACCATAATCACCACTCCTCGCTCTCCTTCTGAAGAATGCGCTATTTCAAGGTCATAGATATTGACATCTATCTCTGTCGCTAACCTTGTTAAGCTAGCGAGCTCCCCGGGTTGATCTAGCACGGGAATCCGGACGATATCAAGATCGATGTCATCAGGTACTCCCGTCGGAAGATTCACTCTCGCTGTCCTTGCTTGCTCTAGTTCTTTAAAGAGAGCGTCCCTATCTTGGCCGGCAATATTTTTCTTCGTTTTTTCTAGGGCAGCAATGACTTCACTTATGACACTTAGAATTGCGTCTGAATTATCAATACAGATGTCAGGCCAGATACCCGGGTGACCTGCAGCGATTCGGGTCATGTCTCTGAATCCGCCTGCCGCTAATCGCAAAAGCGGCCTATGTTCTTGTGAGTGGTCGTCGGCAATTCTCATAAGGGCGCCAGCTGTCAAATGCGGCACATGGGATACCACTGCGACCAGTTCATCATGGGAGTCAGCATCGATAACAACGACATCAGCTCCAAGTTGAACTATTGAAGCCCTTACATTTGCGAAATGATCATCATCGGTTATCTCTGCTGGCGTGAGAACCCAGGCTGCTCCCCTGAATAGATCGCCCCTCGCTCCCCTGATACCTTCTTGCTCACTGCCAGCCATCGGGTGGCCGGGAACAAATTGTGGACTATTGACCTCTTCAACAATGGAGCCCTTAACGCTTCCGACGTCAGTGACAGCCTTAGCTCCTTCATTGATTGCTTTGAGCACTGCTGGTACGACACTACTAACTGGAGTAGCTATGAAGGCAATATCGACGCCTTCTAGAGTTCCGGTTGTATCAATAGCGCCCATTTCAAGCGCAAGATTTTCCCGTTCTTGGTCTAGGTCTTGACCCACAACGAACCAACCTACTTCGCGAAGCGCGATGCCGATGGAACCGCCAATAAGTCCAAGTCCTATTATCCCTGCTTTTGCGCTCATTTTGGCCTTCCTAGTGGGAGGAAGCGATGAATACGTTGTTTATTGATCCTACGCCCACTCTTGCAATAGTAGTCTTGGTAACTGACAAAGCTGAGGGTATTTCGCTGTTTGTGGCCTCTTGGTTATTTATCACTTGCGTTGCTTGCAATAACACGTTCTAAATTACGTATTTCCTTTACCGTTAACTCCCTCCATTCACCTGCAGATAATTTTCTGTCAGCAAGCGGCCCTATTCTCGTTCGTATTAAACGTTGAACTGGATAGCCGACCTTTGCGCACATTCTTCGAATCTGCCGATTTCTTCCCTCATGGATAACTATTCGCAATAAACCATTCTCCACTTGGGAAACTTTTGCTGGAGCCGTTATTCCATCTTCAAGTTCTACGCCTTCCCGTAATTCGCGTAGGGCATAACGCGAGACATTCCCTGAGACAGTAGCGAAATATTCTTTCGGGACCCCAAATGAGGGATGGGTCAAGCGATGAGTCATCTCTCCGTCATTCGTTACCAGCAGAAGGCCCTCACTTTCTCGGTCTAGACGGCCAACAGGGAATACGCGTGGTTCTTCTGGGAGTAAATCCAGTACTGTCTTTCGACCTTGAGGATCGCTCGCAGTCGATATGACGTTAATTGGCTTATACAGAAGGTAGTAAACAAGATCTGGTTTGATGCTGATCCGAACACCATCAACATCTACATGATCGCTTGTGGGGTCTATTCGTTGCCCTAGGGTCGCTTCTACGCCGTTCACCTGTATTCTTCCCTCAGATATCATGACTTCTGATGCTCGTCGGCTCGCAATACCTAGTCGGGCGAGAACTTTCTGGAGCTTTTCAGTATTGGGGTTTTCTTGGCTCACAGGTCTAGGTGGCTGGGGGTGTATCTTTCCCTGACTGCATGGAAAGCCCCTTACCTGATTCATCTCGTTTTATGCTTGTTGCCTCCGGACGGAGCCCGCCTTCTAGGGCTTCGACAACATCAGCCCCAGGTACAAAATCTGCGAGTGGAGGTAAGTCATTTAATGAATGGAGGCCGATTCTTTCAAGAAATAGCGACGTCGTTCCAAAAAGAATAGCTGAACCCGGGCCAACATCTCGCCCGACTTCATAAACATAGCCGCGTTGCTGCAGTGTCCGTACAACAGAATCGACATCCACTCCTCTAATCGCTGAAATCTGCATACGCGAAATAGGTTGCTTGTAGGCGATAATGGCTAATGTCTCAAGGGCAGCAGCAGAAAGACGGGTATTCTGCCCTTCCAAAACAAATCGCTCTACATACGGGGCTGTGTCTGGGTGGCTTTGGAACCGGTACCCTCCCGCAACTTTTGTGAGGATAAACCCTCGGTTCTCAGCCGCATATTCGTTTGCAAGCTCATCACAGATTTCTTCAACTTTTTTCTTTGGAATTTCTAGCAATTGTGCCATGACATTTGAACCGACAGGATTATCTGAAACAAGAATGATAGCTTCAATTGCGCTCCGGTATTCGTTAGTTATTGCCATCACCCCTCATATGCATCAATTGAAGAAAGGCCACTACCATCTTCAAGGCCTACCCATTCAATAGTAAGAGCTCCGAAAGTTGAGAGTTGCGTGAGTTCAACTACTCCTTGCTTATACATTTCGAGAATTGCCAAAAAGTGCACGACGATCTCTATTCTATCTACTGCGTTATTCGTCAATTCCCGCAAGGTTGTCGTCCCTCGCCTTCCAATCTCTACTATTAACTTGTCAACAGTTTCGGCAACAGTTAATTTCACCGGAGTTACATGGAAGAAATCAATTGGAGGTTTCGGAGCCGTTGCTCTTTTATAGGCTCCAGCTAGGTCTTGTGGGCTCACTCCGTTGAGCAAATCAGGAACTAAACCAAAGAATTGTTCCTCCATCCCAGCCGTACGTGGATATGACAGGGCAGCATCAAAAGCTAAATTTTCTAGCGAACGCGAGGCATCTTTAAACGTTTTGCATTCAAGAAGGCGGGCTAGGAGAAGGTCTCTTTCTTCCCAAAGCGCAAGCTCGTCCTCTAAGTCATACGGTGTCGTATTTGGAAGTAATCGGCGGCTTTTTAGTTCGATCAGGGTAGCTGCTATGAGGAGAAACTCTGTAGCAACTCCCAAATCGACATCTTCCATCCGATCTATTTCCTGCAAATATGCATCGACTATTGAGCCAAGAGATATCTCATAGAGGTCTACTTCGTCTTGGAGTATTAGATGTAAAAGCAGATCAAATGGCCCTGCGAAAACGGAGGTTTCTACTTCATATGCCACTGTTTCACCTTAGAGCCGAACAGCTGCGAAGGAGTGAACCCTCTGGGCAAATTTTCTAGAACGCTCCGGAGAAACGAATTTTCGGATATGCACGTTGGGGTTCGCTTTAAAGGCTCAGAAGTCAATCCCGCTGCAGATAGCACATTCCATCCCATCATGAGTTTCTATCGCAGCTTCGGCATCATTTGTAGATTGATACTGGGGCACTTCCCAACGCTCCAGACGATCATCAACAATATCTTGATTCTCTATCTCGCGGGGCCCTCCCGCAGGAAAAACCTCATCTTTCCAGTCGTCCGAATCACCCCACTTGTGCGGGAGGTCTTCTAGGTGAACTCCGGTCGCCCGCTCGATAAGAGAGAGTGCCTTGGAGACAATGTCATAAGAAAGATCTAAGTCGCCCGGCTTCCCAGTCGTATGCCCGAGAGGAAAATCTAGAAAAGCAGCTCTTGGGGTTGCCGCCGCTTCGGTAATGTCACGTGCAGATGAGATAGATACGGTAGGAATACCTGCACGTTCAAGCTGATGAGCGATCAAACCCACGGTCTGATGGCATACAGGTCAGACGGGAATCAAAAGAACGACATCAATTTCATCATCTAGGCATCGTTGGACCAAAGCCGGTGCAAGCTCTTCATTTACTCGCCGTCGAGAATAAATCCCTCCCATACAGGTATAGAAATACTGGGCGAGCTCTTTTACTTGTCCCTCCCGCTGAATTCTCCACAAGGCTTCTATAGGAAACACAACGTTAATATCTTTTCTCGCATCTGTAAGGTCATACGCGAAGTGCGTGGCTCGCAAGTCCTCGACCTCGGTATCCGATGGGATCGCCCGGTAGGAAACATCATCCTTATATGTGAATGCAACTTGCCCTGCTCTGTAGATTCCCCCTGTCGCAATCACACCAAGTTTGCTTTCCGACAGCGATTTACGAACATCTGCTAGTTCTAGCTCTGTATCTTCGTGATGCCATTCATAAGGCTCGTACCCTAGCGCTGAGTATGTTGCAGTTATCCGCTCAATATAATTTACCGGCGGCTTCCTATCTTTTTCCATAGATAAATCCTAGCTGTAATCTGCTCTTTCGAAGATTTCAACCTCCGGTAGCGCACAGTTAGCCATTCTTCGCGTAACCTTAGCCAAGATGGCACGAGTATTTAGCGGAATCCAACCTTCCGGAGACCTCCACCTAGGAAATCTCCTTGGCGCGCTCGTGAACTGGGTAAACCATCAAGAGGAGCATGAAGCCGTCTATTGCATAGTTGACCTCCATGCGTTAACCCTCCCCAAAGACCCTGAAGAGCTCCGGTCAAGCACATTAGAACTCGCCCAACTCCTAATGGCTGTCGGCCTCGATCCGGATAAGTGCACTCTATTCGTTCAAAGCCACGTCCCAGAACATTCCCAATTAGCTTGGCTCATGGAATGCACTGTGAGCTACGGCGAGCTAAGCCGCATGACGGCCTTCAAGGACAAATCTGACCGAAGCGAATTTATTTCTGCTGGTTTGTTTACCTACCCAGCGCTTCAAGCTGCTGACATACTTTTGTACGACACCGACCTCGTCCCAGTTGGGGATGACCAACGCCAACACATCGAAATTACCAGAGATATCGCCGAGCGATTTAACCATCGCTTTGGAGAGACTTTCGTTGTCCCCGAGCACGTCATTCCTCCCGCTGGAGCCAGGATAATGGACTTACAGCACCCTGAAAGAAAGATGTCGAAATCTCAACACTCTGTTAATGGGACAATCAATGTCCTGGAGAACCCGGACAGTGTCCGGAAAAAGATCAAGCGAGCAGTAACTGATAGTGATGGGGAAATACGTTTCGACTTTGAGAGCAAAGCTGGGGTTTCTAACCTACTCTCAATCCTTGGCGCCGCGAAAGGAGATTCTCCTGAAGAAGTAGCGAAATCTTTCGAAAGGTACGGGGACTTAAAATCTGCTGCTGCTGATGCTGTGGTTGACCTTCTGCTTCCTATCCAAGAGCGATACGCCGACCTTCAAGCAGACCCAGCAGAAACACGCCGCCTCTTGCAGGCCGGAGCAGAAAAGGCCCAGGAAGTCGCGTCGCGCACCTTGACGAGAACTCAACAGAATTGCGGCCTGCTCCAAGCCTAAGTTCGGCGGGCTTTTCGAATCGCGAACAATCCGACAGCTGCAGCAGTAGCCACATTGAGAGAATCCACATTTTTCGACATGGGTATTCGAAATTTATATGTACAAGCTTTCAACGTTGCTGGAGTGAGACCCGCCCCTTCAGCTCCGACTAGCAAAGCTACTGGAGTGTCCTCTTCTAACGATAAGTCTGATATGTCTTCCGCGCTTGGGTCTGGCGTTAACGCAATGCAAGCAAACCCTGAATTCATTAACGTTTCTAGACCTTGTCTCAAATTTGGAATACGTGCATGATTAATCGAAAAAACTTGGCCCATCGATACTCGGACCGCCCTTCTATACAGTGGGTCACATGATGCAGAATCTATGCAGATCAGATCAGCGTCCAAGGCGGAAGCATTCCTAAAAAGCGCCCCCATGTTTGTCGGATTTGTTACTCCTTCAGTTACAACAATGGTAGCAACTGACTGAATCTCCTTGTCGAACGATAGAGGCCTGGGTCGCACAAAGAACCCAATCGGATCCCGGATTTTGGTCCTCCCTGATATTGCAACGATCACGGACTCTTCACAGATCAAGATATTTGTTGTTTCTGGAATCCACTGTGGAAGCGGCTTTTTCCTGCTGGCATCTACGACCAGAGTTGATATGGCATGCCCGGCCAATAATGCTCGTTCTATTACCTGCTCCCCTTCTGCAAGAAAGGAATCCGCCATATCCCCACCTGGGCGTTCTCGTTCTTGGCGCACTTGGTGATTATTCAAACCCAAAAAATCTTGAATGAGCGGATCACCTGGGTCTTTCACCTCATGCGTATTCACTTTCGATCAGCTTTTTCTAATACTGAAAAGATGTCCGCTGGAAGTGCCACGTCTTCTTCTAGGTCATGATGGTGGCGCGCCCAGGTTATAACTATTTGCTTGCTTCCCGCTTCTTCTAAGAGTTCAGCACCCCGCTTGCTGTGTAGACAGTATGAATTAATTTGTTTTCTGAAACCTTCTTTACCGTCCCAGCTTCGTATTCTCTCAATTGAAAGAAATCCGTGGAGCAATGTTGCAAGCACTCGCCCCAGTACTCCCAACTGGGCTTCAGCCTTTCCGACATCATGAAGGGCAGCTGCGACTATAAGATCTCCTTCATAAACGGTCGACGGTGCCCCGATGATGCTTTTCGCGTTTCGGATGCTATGGATCCGATCTATACGGGGTTGGGCAAAATATAATTCTTTCTCTTCGCGAGAGAGCAGACTCAGAAGCCTTCGTTCGGTTTCAATATCAAGATTCCTAGAAAAAATTGAACTAAAAAGCCGCTTTGATAAATGGTACGGCGACCCCAGCAAGAAGAGTTTCACAGTAACGCCCGTGGGTGCGCTGAACGATAAACCTCGATGAGTTGATCCCGAGATACTTGCGTATAGATCTGCGTAGTCTAAATACTCGAATGTCCAAGTAGTTCTTGCACTGTTCGAATATCCGCTCCGTGCTCGAGCATATGCGTAGCACATGAATGTCTCAGAGTATGAGGAGATAACCGTGCTCCTAGCCCAATTCCGGCGCCGTACTTTTTGACTATTCCCCATCCCCCTTGCCTACTTAATCTCCGTCCCCGCCTATTTAGGAAAAGCGCTTCACTGTCGTCTCTACTCGCCCAACGCTCAGGTTCAAAGCTCCCTCTTCCTTCTGGGCTGAGCCATTTTATGAGAGCGCTTTCTGCATACCTTCCTAAAGGCACAATCCTTTCTTTATTCCCCTTCCCTAAAACTTTAAGGAGTTTCTCCGACAGGTCCAGATCGCTGATCGACAAAGCAACAACTTCGGAAATTCTTGCTCCAGTTCCATACAATATTTCAACGATCGCCTTATCTCTTCTCCCGACTGTTTCTTCTCCATCAATGGACATAAGCAACTCAGAGACTTCTATTTCGCTTATTGGTTTTGGAAGGCCTCGAGGAACACGCGGAAGCTCCACATTTGTAGTTGGATCATCACCGCGAAGGTTCTCGACAGCGAGGAATCTATGAAATGACCTGACTGCCACCATCGCACGAGCAACAGTTGATGCTGCTCTGCCACCTGACTGCAGACCGCGGAGATACGAAATGATGGCGGATTCTTCTACTGTCGCTACCTTCTCCCCTTCTTCTCCTAGCCAAAGAACGTAGTTCCGAAGATCACGCTCGTACGCGTTTACTGTTGATTCAGCCCTTCCGCGTTCCACTCGAAGCCAAAGGAGAAAATCTTGTATTTCTCGCAATCCAGATTCAGGACTTTCATTCATCTAACATGCTCTTTAGCAAGCATCAGCCCTACTATCGTTTTCGCATCGATAATATACTTTTCTGCGATCATCCTTGGAACATCGTTCAGGTCAATATTGACAACCTCCATATATTCCTCTTCTATTCCCTGCCGGTTGTCCGGAACAGAAACACAGTCAGTAGCCAGATAGCAGTATGAGTGCTCATCACAGAATCCTGGCGAGTTATAAAATTCGCCGAGGAGATGCAAATTTCCAGCTCGTAACCCTACTTCTTCGACGAGTTCTCTCTTGGCTGTCTCTTCGGGAGGCTCTCCGGAAAGATCTCTTTTCCCAGCAGGTATTTCCAACAAGTACTCATCGGGAGCGCAGCGGTACTGGCGGACCATCGTCACCGTTGTCCCATCAAGAGGAACTACGCATACTGCCCCAGGATGCCTAGCAACCTCGCGGATGAGGACTTCGCCTTTTGGCCCTCGAAATGTGGCTTCAACTACAGAGATAACCTTGCCAGAAAATCGTATTTCTTCTTCAATCGATTCAAATGGTTTGATAGAAGTGCTCCTTTGCTAGAGCTAGTCAGCCATAGAAGGTTCGCTAATTTCTAGAAGTTGTGGATTTCTTCCCCCAGCACGAACCATAGCTGCAGCTACGAACCCGGCAAATAACGGAGCGGGACGATCTGGCCGGCTTTTAAACTCTGGGTGGGCCTGAGTACCTACCCAGAACGGATGCGTTGGCAGCTCGATGAATTCTACAAGCCTTCCATCTGGACTCTCTCCGGAACAGACGAAATCTGAATCGTCAAACCGTGCTCGGAATTTGGGATTAAATTCATACCGGTGGCGATGACGTTCGGAAACGACGGTTTTCCCATAAATGTTTGCCACCTGAGAACCTTCAAGGAGTTCAGCGATGTACGCCCCCAGTCGCATCGTGCCGCCCATATCTTTAATATCTCGTTGTGAGTCCATCAAGTCAATCACCGGGTATGAAGTTCGTGGATCAAATTCAGTTGAATTTGCGCCTGCCATACCCAAAATATTTCGAGCATATTCGATTGTCATTACCTGCATTCCTAAACACAGCCCAAGGCACGGTATTTCATTCTCTCGTGCAAAACCGACCGCAGCGATCTTCCCTTCTACACCGCGTTCTCCAAATCCACCTGGCACAACGATCCCATCTAGATCCTTTAACCTGCCTGCGGTCAGAAGCCCTTCGACTTCTTCAGCTTGTATCCATTCTATTTCGATGCTCGTTCCTGCATGGATACCGGCGTGATTGAGAGATTCCACGACTGAGAGGTATGCGTCAACCAAGGTCACATATTTACCGATCAAACCAACCCGAACTGAACTTCGTACAGACTGGACTTTATCAACTAGCGTTCTCCACTCTTTTAAATCCGGTTCTATTGCAGGTAGATGAAGTATGGAACATAGGAAGTTATCAAGTCCCTCTTCATGAACAACAAGGGGAATTTCATAAAGAGAGTCAGCATCAGCTGCGTTGATTACTCCCTCTAATGGAACATCACAGAGGTTCGAGATTTTTTGCTTTAGCGCATCGTTTATAGGTTGGTCACTTCGGCAGACGATAGCATCAGGTTGAATGCCGCGGCTACGTAGCTCGGTCACAGAGTGCTGTGTTGGTTTCGTTTTCTGCTCTCCAGAGGGCCCAATAAACGGGACCAGTGTCACGTGGACATAACAGACATTTTCACGGCCGCAGTCAAGGCGGAATTGCCGAATTGCTTCAAGGAATGGAAGGATTTCGATATCTCCAACTGTTCCTCCGATTTCAGTAATAACTACGTCAACGCTCTCACCAGAAAGTGAAGTAATTCGCTTTTTGATTTCATCGGTAATATGTGGAATGACCTGCACAGTCTTCCCTAAGTAGTCACCATGGCGCTCAGCGGCGATAACCGAAGAGTAGATCGAACCAGTTGTAGCGTTGGAACCTTGTGAAAGATTCTCATCGATGAAACGTTCGTAGTGGCCAAGGTCTAAATCTGTTTCGCCACCATCGTCGGTAACGAAAACCTCGCCATGCTCGTATGGGTTCATTGTCCCAGGGTCAACATTAAGGTAGGGGTCAAGCTTCTGCATAGTTACCTGTAAGCCCCGCGCCTTCAACAGCCTACCCAGAGACGAAGCCGTCAATCCTTTGCCTAGCGAACTCGCTACGCCACCTGTAACAAAAATGTGCTTGGTCACGGGACCCCATCATAACCGAAGTTTGCTCAGGAAACTGGATAATAGGTTTGGATTATCGAGCTTCGGCTCTAGCCGGAAGAAATTAGGTATCCGAACGAGAAGCTGCGATCAGTTCCACGGCATGCTTTTGAGCATTTTCACTTTCAGGAGATCCGGAAAGCATTCGGGATATTTCCACAATTCTTTTATCATCATCTAGCTGAACTACTTCAACATTGAGACCTGTTTTAGTGTCAGTTTTGGTTACGCCGATATGCGTATCAGCAAATGCTGCTACCTGCGCTAAATGGGTGACGACTACAACCTGACGGTTTCTCGATAGGTTCTTTAGCGCTGCACCGACTGAAAGAGCCACTTCGCCTCCTATACCTGCGTCAACTTCGTCAAAAATTGCCGTTGCCGGATTATTCGAGAGAACAAGGCGTAACGCGAGCATCGTTCGAGAAAGCTCACCGCCTGAAGCAATCTTCGATAGTGGCTGTGTTGCTGACCCTTTATTTAGCGCGATTAACATTTCTACCTCATCGCCAGATTTCCCATCTATGGAAAATTCAAGAAAGGCGTTCGGCAATGAAAGGCCAACAAGATGTTGGAGGATTTCTTTCGAGAGTTTCGGAGCGGACTTCTTTCTCTCCCCGAGAACTCTTTGTTCTTCCGAGTCTCGTTCCTCCCGGAGTTCCAAAAGTGAAAGTTCAGTTTCTTTAACCCGCTGAGAAGAACCTTCGATCATTTCAATTTTCTGCTGAAGGTCTGCCCTGTAAAGCAAAACATCATCTAGCGTTTCACCATATTTCCTTCTCAACCCCGTTAGCAGGCTTCTGCGTTGTTGGATTTGAGAAAGCTTCTCAGGGTTTGAGTCTATAGATTCAGTTATGTCCCTCGCTGACGAAGCAACCGCTGAAGCTTCATCAATGAGTCTATTGATCTCTTTCTCGAGCTCTTTTAGAGATTCGCGGCCGCTTACTTTTCTGAGCGCATCGGAAATTTCATCAATGAAGCGACTATCGGATCCAAGCAGTTGTGCGACTTGAATCGCCGCTTCACTATTGCCAGCAGCATCTCCAAGTAGAAGTTCTTCGGATTGTAAACGTTTGTCTTCTCCTGCATCGGTAATCTCGGCTTCATCTATTTCCGAAGCCTGAAACTTATAGAGCTCTAACTCTTTGCTTCTTTCTCCCCTGCTACCTCCGTGTTCTTCCAAAATGGCAATGAGGGCTTTTTCATCAGCGCGTATTTTTTCTAGTCGGCTAGTGTCGATCCGGGCAAAAGTATCTAGTGCTTCTCTTTGATGTTCTGTATGCACCAGTCCTGAATAACCATGTTGCCCATGAATTTCAACGATTGGTCCTGAGAACTCCTGCAAGAATCCTACAGTCGAAAGTTGCCCATTGTAATATGCGCGAGATCTTCCTTCTCTTGGGATCACTCGACGCAATATGACTTCACCTTCCTCGCAAATGAACCGCCCTTCAACTGTTGCTTCATCGCCGTGAACTCCAACTAATGAACTGTCTGATCTGCCGCCAGATAGCAGTTGCAGCGCTGTAACAAGTAAGGTTTTTCCTGCTCCGGTTTCGCCGGTGATAGCTGTCATACCTGGCTTCAATACCAGAGCTGCTTGCTCAATGACCCCTAGATTTGTTACAACTAACTCCAATAATTGATTGTCGCTGTCCGTAGTATCCACTTCAGAGGCCTTTACTTTTCACCATGGTTACCGGTCTGACAAGCCAAATTTTTCTTTCAACACGCGGTGGAAGTTATTGCCGCCGAAAGAGACCAATCGAGCGGGTTTATCTGCAGTTGTGCAGATGAGTGATTGTCCGATTTCTAGCTGAGTGACAATGAGGCCATCTAACGCTATCGAGGCATTACAGTCTGGAAGTACCTCTATCCGCAATTCGTCATCAGGTGAAAGTACCACAGCTCTGTCAAATAAAGAGTGCGGCGCTACAGGTGTCAACAGAAGAGCCCGATGCATCGGGTCAACAATTGGACCTCTCGCAGATAAGGAATACGCTGTAGAGCCTGTCGGCGTAGCGACAATTAAACCATCAGTCGCATATGACGTGAAAAAATCGCCGTTAATGTCTAAACCGAGTCGAACAGTTCTACCAGTATCAATCTTTTCGATTACTGCTTCGTTGAGTGCACGAAGAGGTTTCGGCTCTCCGTCGATCAAAATTTCAAGTCGCATTCTCTCTTCAATAGTGTGCTGACCCTCAAAAAATTCCTGCATCCGAACTTGGGCTAAGTTCGGTTCGATTTCAGTAAGATAACCCAGTCGACCTAGATTTATTCCCATGACAGGAACCCCGTAGTCGCTCACCTCGCGGACCATATACAGTATTGAGCCATCCCCGCCAAGGGCCACAGCCAAATCGATGGAATCGTCTATCTCGTTATCGCTGATAGCAAGATCTTCACGGTTGATAGCAGATGCAGAATTACCTATTAGTGAACATGAATGGCCTGATGATTCAATCCATTCAACCAACCCATTAGCTAAGTCCACAGCTTCGGGACGGTTAGTGTTAATAAATGCAGCGACTCTCGACATACTCTCTCTAGGTTATGGGATAGCGGCAGGAGTAGCCACTATTGGCCAGGCAGTTTCATTGATCTTAATTCAGAAGCCACATCAACTTCCTGATTCTTAGCTCCTTTCACAAGGTGGAAAAAGAATTCATGATTCCCTTTTGCACCGGTAAGCGGAGAAACGGCCATGCTCAGCAATGGAGCTCCGACCTTTATCGCCTCCATCGCTACATGATCAAGCGTTCTTTCCCATATCTCTGGGTCACGGATCACTCCCCTATTTCGACTGGCCTCTTCATGAGAGGACTCAAACTGGGGTTTGACCAGTAACACCATTGAAGCGCCATGTTCACAAAGGTCAACTAGGTTATTGAGGATTATCCGAAGTGAGATAAAGGAAAGGTCAGCGACCAGAAATTCAAATTCTTTCGGAGAAAAGACAGGAACAGCGTCTCGGATATTCAAGCGCTCAAATACGGTAACTCGATCATCATTGACAAGTCGTTCATGAAGTACTCCGTAACCGACATCTACCGTCGTTACAGATGCAGCTCCCTTCTGCAAAAGACAATCGGTGAATCCCCCTGTCGACGCTCCAACATCAATGCATTCTAAGTTTGCAGGATCTATGGAAAAAATCGAAAGAGCATGAGAAAGTTTTTGCCCGCCGCGACTAACGTAGTCATCCCTTTCGAGAGCTAGCTCTATGCTGTCACTTTTAAGAACCATTTGTGCTGCGTTTGTTGCGAAACTTCCGTTTACGTGCACCTTTTTAACGGCAAGAAGAGTTTCAGCTTCTTCTAAATTCTCTACTAGGCCGCGTCTGAGCAGTTCGGAGTCCAAGCGTATGCGTCTGATGGTCTAATAATAGCCAAAAAATCTGAAATGATTCAGGTGACTTCCCAAGTGGGTTGAGAGGTAAGTAGATCAATGATCTCTCCTGGACCTTGCTGGCTTTTCGCAACTTCTATTTGTTGGTTAGCCGCTGAAGAGTATTCAGGCCGTTGGACTTGGCGAAACACCCCAACTGGAGTTGGCTCATAGGGGCCGCTTGCTAAACGTGAAAGGGCGAATGCAGAACTTGGATTCTCACTATTTTCATCATGAACTATGAGGGCGGCTTCCCCGACATCAGAGACCTTCACGATTTCAGCATTACCTTGAGAGTTCGACGTAACACCAAATTCGTTATCGGCTCCGAACCTGATAGGTTCGCCGTGGTTGAGTTGGATGAGCATCGAATCACGTTTATCTTTTTTCGTTATTGCTGCAAATGCCCCATCATTAAAAACGTTACAGTTCTGGAAGATTTCAACTAACGCAGACCCTCGGTGTTCATGAGCCCTCCGAAACGTTTCTTGCATATGCTTCCTGTCCATGTCATGAGTACGGGCAACAAACGTAGCTTCTGCACCTAACGCTACGCTGACCGCATTAAAGGGTTGATCCACAGACCCCATCGGTGTTGATTTCGTGACCTTTCCAACTTCGCTTGTCGGCGAATACTGGCCTTTAGTAAGGCCATATATCTGATTGTTGAAAAGAAGGATAGTCATATTGATATTTCGCCGCATAGCGTGAATCAGATGATTTCCCCCTATGGAAAGCATGTCACCATCGCCACCAATCACCCAAACGTCAAGCTCGGGTCTAGCGATAGCCAATCCACTAGCTACTGCAGGAGCGCGACCATGAATGGAATGCATCCCATATGTATTCATGTAATAGGGGAACCGGGCCGCACATCCTATTCCAGAGATGAAAACAGTACTTTCCGGACGAGAATCCATATCAGGAAGCATGAGCTGCATAGCCGTCAAAATAGAATAGTCGCCGCAACCAGGACACCATCTTGGCTCTTGATCGCTGGTCCAATCAGCTTTGGTAGTTTCTGGAGCTTGTGCAGTATCAGTCATGTTTACTCCTGCTTAGGTCAATTCCTCAAGGATAACGTCAAATAACTCTGTGGTCATGAAAGGTTGCCCCTGTACTTTGTTGACAGACTTAACATCCACTAAAAACTCAGCGCGAAGGAGTTTCGATAACTGCCCCATGTTCATCTCAGGGCAAATAACGGTCTTATACCGTGAGAGGACTTCTCCGAGGTCTCTTGGAAACGGATTGATATGTATAAGGTGAGCATGAGCAATTTTGTGCCCAGCTTCACGGATTTGTTTTGCAGCGCTCGTTATAGCGCCCCAAGTTGAACCCCACCCTACGAGGAGCACATCGGCATCCAAATCTCCCTCTACCCATGTAGGAGGGATGTCAGCCGCGATATTCGCGACTTTGTCCTGACGGATATCAGTCATCCGTTGATGGTTTAGCGGGTCATATGAGATGTTTCCAGTTCCATCTTCCTTTTCAATTCCGCCAATTCGATGCATAAGTCCTGGGGTACCAGGAACGGCCCAAGCACGAGCGAGAGTTTCAGGGTCGCGCTTATAAGGCCAGAAATGTTCATTGCCATCTTCATCCACATGGTTAGCTTCAGTCGTGAAAACTGTGGTGATATCCGGAAGAGAATCTACGTCCGGGAGCTTCCATGGCTCAGAGCCATTAGCCAGATACCCATCTGATAGGAGCATTACGGGAGTTCGGTACTTCAATGCAATTCGGGCTGCTTCGATAGCTGCATGGAAACAATAGCCAGGACTATATGGGGCAATGACTGGCATAGGCGCTTCACCATGTCTCCCATACATCGCCATGAGCAAGTCCGAAGCTTCTGTTTTTGTTGGGAGGCCTGTTGATGGCCCCCCACGTTGAATATCGATTACCACAAGAGGTAGTTCAAGATTGATTGCTAAACCTATTGCTTCACCTTTAAGGGCTACACCTGGACCACTTGTAGTCGTCACTGCAAGCGCCCCACCAAACGCCGCGCCGACTGCTGAAGCGACAGCCGCTATTTCATCCTCAGCCTGAAAGGTAGCTACCCCAAAGTTTTTGTGCTTAGCCAATTCATGAAGGATGTCTGAAGCTGGTGTAATAGGATATGAGCCTAGGAATACCTGAAGTTCAGACAGCTTACCTGCAGCAACCAGGCCCCATGACAAAGCAGTGTTCCCATTAACATTCGTATACACACCTGCATCCAAAGCTGCAGGTTTAACCTCGTACGAATAATCAAAAGCTTCCGTTGTCTCACCGTAAGCATGACCAGCTTTAAAAGCGGCATTATTCGCTTGTACCACATTTGGGGTTTTACCGAACTTTTTTTCTATCCAGTCCAAGGTAGGTTCCATCGGTCGTTGATAGAGCCATGAAACCAAACCAAGTGCAAAGAAATTCTTAGATCTTTCAGCTTCTCGAGGTTTGATGCCCTCTATCTCCTTACATACCTCTTTCGTCATCGACGTCATCGGAACCTTAAACAAGGTGTAGTTAGACAACTCCCCTGTTTCAAGGGGATTCTCCTCATACCCTGCTTTCGCCAGATTCCGTTCCTCAAAAGTATCCTGATTAACAATAACGGTTCCACCGATTTCCAATTTAGAAATCTCTTTCTTTAGCGCAGCGGGATTCATCGCAATCAAAACGTTCGGCGCATCACCTGGAGTGGTTATATCGTGATCAGAAACCTGAACTTGAAAGGCCGAAACTCCGGCAAGCGTTCCTTGTGGTGCTCGAATCTCCGCAGGGAACTCAGGTAGCGTGGAAAGGTCGTTCCCGAAAATAGCACTAGCGCTCGTAAACCGCTCTCCGGTAAGCTGCATGCCATCTCCTGAATCACCTGCAAAACGGATGATGATCCTAGATAGCTCTCTTGCTCCTGAATCCGATATTGTATCTGTCACGGATCCCCCTTAGATTCGTGTCAGTAGTTACAGCTGCCTCGGCTGACGATAGCCTGTCTTTAGTCTAAAAGGTTTGATTTCGTGTAAGAAGTTGTGTGACATATTTCTCACCTTCGTTTTTTGCACATTCACCCTCCTGATCGCCTATTCTGTCTGTGTCACATTCACTACAGGACAGATACATGAAGAACGAACAACAAAACAAAGTACAACATCATGATGGCTTCATAGCCGCGCTAGACCAAAGTGGAGGAAGCAGCCCGAAGGCACTAATGAACTACGGCATTCAGAATGATGCCTATGCAGACGACGAAGAAATGTTCGACTTGATTCATCAAATGAGGACAAGAATCATGACAAGCAATAGCTTCAATGGAGATCGGATCCTTGGCGCCATCCTTTTCGAAAACACAATGGACCGGCAAGTCCTCGGTCAGAACACAGCTTCCTACCTCTGGGAACAGAAGAATGTCGTTCCATTCCTCAAAGTAGACAAAGGGTTAGCCGACGAAGAAAATGGGGTGCAGCTGATGAACCCCATGCCCGATCTTGACAAACTTCTTGAACGAGCAACCAATAACGAAATCTTCGGAACAAAAATGCGCTCTGTAATCAAATCCGCCAACGAGAGAGGCATTAACGAGATCGTTAACCAACAGTTCGCGATAGGAAAACAGATCCTAGCTTCTGGACTGGTCCCCATCATTGAACCTGAAGTTGATATCCATAGCCCAGAAAAGAGCGAATGTGAGTCTCTTCTTCTAGCTGCGATAGAAGAGAACCTAGAAAGCCTCGACGGCACTCAATCCATCATGCTGAAACTAACCCTCCCAGAGGAAGATGATTTCTACCAAGGCCTTATCAATGATCAAAGGGTATTAAGGGCAGTTGCCTTATCCGGAGGTTATTCTCGTCTCGAGTCAAATGACCGACTAAGTAGAAATGCCGGAATGGTTGCAAGCTTCTCGCGTGCCCTAACTGAAGGACTGTCAGCTAACCAATCCGCTGAGGCTTTCGATGATCTACTCAACAGTTCAATCCAGAGCATTTTTGATGCTTCTTGCTCGTGAATCGCTAATTTAAGTTTTTCAAACGGTACTTCGAATCAACAAAATCAGGAGCGAATTTCACAATCCAGCCAAAGATTTCTCTCGCTCGTGGTAGATGACCTGACCGGTCATACAAATCTGCAAGAGCATATGCCCTGCGGAGGTGATGTTCTTGAGGGCGTTTGGGAGGTTTCCAACCTTTTTCAAGAACTCGTACCGCTTCCTTAAGGTTTCCACGGTCAGCGAGAGCACCGGCCATCACTATTCTTCCTTCAATAACTACAGGGCCTGACGGGGAAACCTCTCGAAGTTCAGCCCACAAATAGTCAACGTCGTTCCACCGTTTCCCAGCCCGATAACAATCCATAAGCACTGGATGTTGATCTGTAGAAGAAGCGAAGGAGCGGAAATTCTCTAATTCCTCAGCTGCTTTTTGATACTCTCCTGTTCGGTAGAGTATCAATCCAAAGAGTTCATAGATCTCTGGAATCTTATGCTCAACTTTCACCAACGGACGGATTTTTCGACTCGCATCGATAAACCGTTCTTCCTCATACGCTTTCATCGATTCAAAAAAGTGCTTGAGATTTTTCTTACCCCTCTCTTGCCCAAATGATTTTCGAAAGCGCGGTTGCATCTCACCAAGCTGACTCGATCCACGTGTAATCGGCTTTCGCTTATATGACCTCGGGGTTTGCTTCTTTTTTCGTGATGGCGATTTCTGAGCTCTCGCTATTGCAGCTCTGGCTTCAATTTGTAGCTCTTCTTGCCTTCGGTCGCGCTCGGCTTTCTTTCGTTGCCGTTCTTCTTGACGCTCCAGTTCTTCAGGTTCCAACTCTATGGTCTCTGGTGACTCCTGCTCCTCAAGGTTCATCTCTAATTCTTTTTGATCATCGTGATAGACGCGAAGCACTCCTTTACGAGCCAATCCACCCCACTCTCTATTACCAGGAATTGGGTCTAACTTATCTTCGTCTCGGGATGAATCTTTTTTCGCATACTTTCGCGGAGCTCCGCCTGAAAGTCTCCCGGGGTTGTCATTCCGTTTACCCTGCTTCCCAGAATAACTAGATTTTTTTTGACCACTATTTTTCCCTGAATTTGGACGCCGAGTATTGCCCTTTGATCGGCTTGATGCATTTGGGCGGTTTTTCGGTCCACGTTTTGAAGTTGACATAGAAGAACAATTCTACAAGTGAAGTTGCACAGGAACGAGAGTCATCAAAAAATAATCTGATAGTTCTGATAGCAAAACGAGCAACGGGCCCCGTTAGGGCCCGTTGCAATTTCGAAATCCGGCGGCGACCTACTCTCC
>JAQWQL010000023.1 GCA_029244605.1 Acidimicrobiales bacterium
ACTTCTGGAGATCCAGTGTCCGAATCATGGACTTGGTGTTTACCGATTGTTTCATCTTTAGGGGGGAGGTTAGCCGCCATCGTATTTATTTCCCTTCGGGTTTTTTACCCAGCCCGATCGCCGATTCCCGAACGAAAGAGCCTCTATCCAATTAAAAATATTTATCTTTATGGAACGATCGAAGGCTACCAGCACAGAGAAGAAACTACACCTGAGCTATTATTTTTCTTCAATCAATCTGCACTCAACAGCTCTTCCACTGTTCGGATGTCTGATTCCAATTGTTGTTTGAGAGAGTCAATGCCGTCGAATTGGCGTTCTTCCCTTAGGAAGTCGACAAACTCTACACGACCTGACTCTCCATATATATCTCCATTGAATCCGATAAGGTGCGCCTCAAGGACAGACTTATTTTCACCTGTCTCGAAGGTCGGGCGGTGACCAATGTTCACAGCAGCCATATGTTTCGATCCATCGCCGCACCTATACCAACATGCGTATACGCCGTCTTGAGGAAGAAGAATGCTCTCAGGAATTGAGATATTTGCGGTGGGAAAACCTATTTGCCGACCGCGCTGGTCCCCTTCTACAACAACTCCCTCTATTTCAAAATAGCGGCCTAACATTTCTGTTGCTGAACGGACATCACTCTCTCCCAGAGACTTTCGGATAGCAGATGATGAGACCACAGCATCAGGTGAGGCGGGGTGCTGAAATAACTCTAAACCTATAGCCTCTATCCCTTCCTTAGCCCCCTCCTCTTTTAGAAAAGCTACGTCTCCTGTTCGGTTATGGCCGAATTGGAAGTCTTCTCCTACAATAATTTTCTTTGCTTTGACTCCTCTCACAAAAACTGTTTTGAAAAACTCAGCTGCTGGAGTCATCGACCGGTCCTTGTCGAACTTTATAATGTAGACAAAATCTATTCCCTGGGACTCAAATAGCTCAATCTTTTGAGAGAGCGTAGTTAGCAGTTTGGGTGCATTCTGAGGGCTCGTAACCCTAGTCGGATGCTGATCAAATGTAATTATTGCTGTTGCAAGATCTTGCCCTTGAGCTTCTTCTCGAAGCTTGGAAAGGAGTTGGCAATGTCCGAGGTGAACACCGTCATACACTCCTATCGTCGCTGCTGTCCCATAGACACTGTCAGGCACACTCGATTGATCATTGATTAGTTGTATCGCCATCTTGAAACAGTACCGACCGTTGGTGTCCCTTTCCTATCTAAGTTTAAATATTTCTAATCAATTATCTGAAGGGATAACGACATCGGGCTTTATGGTCCCACCCTTATGCTGTTTATAGACTGCCAGAAGGTTTCCTAGGTGATCTGCAAAAACCCAAGGTTCTGGCAACCCCTGAAGGTCCAAATAATCCTTTTCGAAAACCTTGCCTACTCGAATCAGGGATGCCTCTTGCTCGCCAACAACGATTTGAGGGTAATCTCTCAACCCCTCAACCATGCTCAGAACACACAGCTCTTCGATAGGATTTGCATCTGATTCATCAAAGGATCCGATCGAGTTTCTTCTCAAGTCACCCACATGGGCTATAGTCCCAGCATCTTGTGCGATATCGGAAACAAGGGACCGGATGTAAGTCCCTGACCCGCAAGCCACATGAATCCTGTATACATCTTTTTTTGAAGTTTCTTCTATAGAGAGCTCATAGATTTGTATTAGTCGAGGTTTCCGCTCGACCTCACGCCCCTCTCTTGCGATTTCGTATAAACGCTTACCATCAACCTTGACTGCAGAAACCATAGGAGGAGTTTGGAGTATTTCTCCCATAAATCGAGTACTAGATTCTTGAAGATCCTCAAGACAAGTTCCGTGGATGTCTTGGACATTCGTTATGTCACCCTCCGCATCTAATGTGGTGGTTTCTGTCCCGAGGACCATAGTTGCCGTATAGCGTTTGGGTAAGTCTGTGATGTATTTGAGTAACCTCGTAGCCCTACCTACCCCAAGGATAAGGACGCCTGTTGCGGGGGGGTCCAGAGTTCCAGAATGACCAACTTTACGCGTGTTTAATTTCTTTCGTGTACGCGCAACCACATCATGGCTTGTCCAGCCGGGTTCCTTATCCACAACGATGAAGCCATTCTTTGAATTTGCCTCATTCACCTTCAGGCTCCGACATATCTAATTCTGAAAGAATTTGATCTATGCGATTTCCATTCCTGATCGACGGATCAATTCGGAATAAGAGATCCGGCACGCGCCGAATACGAGCTGAACGTCCAATTACCCCTCGAAAATGACTGCGATATTCAGAAACGACCTTAACGATTTCATCGTCATCGCCTTCAAGGGAGGACAAATATACGCGTGCTTTTGTTAACTCGTTATCAACTTCTACAGAAACAACGCTTAGCCAGCCGAGCCGATCATCCTCTATTCGTTCAAGTTCTTCAGCAATTATTTCGCGAAGGAGCTCATTCAATCTTGCACTGCGCTGGTATTCCCGAGTTCTATTTGCCCTTCGCCTAGCCATAAAGACGCACCATCCTCATAATCAAAGTTTCGGGAACCCTAACTCACGTTGGTTCGATCTCACGTTCATCGTAAGTTTCAATGATGTCTCCACTTTTTAAATCTTGAAAATCTGACAAACCAATTCCACACTCGTAACCTGAAGCAACTTCAGAAACATCTTCTTTGAATCTCCTCAAAGAAGAAATTTTACCCTTCCAGATAATGACTCCATCACGCAAAAACCGAACTTTCGATCCGCGGGTGATTTTCCCGTTAAGTACGTAACAACCGGCTATAGACCCGATCCTTGGGATCTTATAAATCTCTCTGACTTCTGCCTCGCCGGTCACAATTTCTTCATACTCTGGGACCAACATTCCAACCATAGCTGATTCGATATCTTCCAAGAGCTTGTATATGATCTCATAATTACGGATCTCTACGTTCTCGTGATCTGCCATTTCTCGTGCTTTTCTGTCAGGGCGAACATTGAAACCCAAAACTGTTGCATTAGATGTTGCTGCCAACTGGACATCATTTTCTGTAATCGCCCCTACCCCAGAATGCACAAAGGTAATGTTCACTTCTTCCCTCTCAAGTTTCTTCAAACTCTCACTGACAGCTTCAAGAGACCCATTAACATCTGCCTTTAGTATTAAATTAAGTGTTGCTTTTTCTCCTGAAGTGATCTGACCGAATAGATCTTCAAGGCGCCCACCTGTCAATCCAGAAGAAGAATCACGACCGATGGAAGCGACCCGTTGAAAATGCTCTCTTGTCTCTGCTACATCTCTTGCAGTTCGTTCATCGGGAGCGACAATAAAATCGTCTCCTGCTACAGCAACATCTGAAAGGCCGAGAACCTGAACAGGAGATGATGGGCCAACAATATCTACCTGCTCACCAGTGTCAGAAACTAAGGCTCTCACTCGCCCCCAAGATGAACCAGCGACAAGTGGTTCTCCTACCTTAACGGTTCCTCTCTGTACTAGAACCGTTGCAACTGGCCCTCGGCCAATATCAAGGTGGGATTCAAGCACAACTCCTTGACCTCGGCCATCTTCCGGAGATCGAAAATCTTCAACTTCAGCTACCAACATTAAGTTCTCAAGTAAGTCCTCTATCCCAATATTCTCCAGTGCAGAAATTTCTACGACGATAGTATCCCCGCCCCATGCCTCGGGAACTAGTTCTCTTTCAGCGAGTTCTGCCAGAACTCTTTGAGGGTCAGCACTTTCTAGATCGATTTTATTTACTGCTACAATTATTGGAACTTCAGCAGCTTTCGCATGGTTAATAGCCTCAATGGTCTGCGGCATTACTCCGTCATCTGCAGCAACTACAAGCACAACGATGTCTGTAACGTTTGCCCCTCTCGCACGCATAGCGGTGAAAGCTGCGTGACCAGGCGTGTCCAAAAAGGTCAGAATTGAACCACCACGGTGGATTTGATATGCGCCAATGTGTTGGGTGATCCCTCCTGCTTCACCACTTACAACATTTGAGTTTCTAATCTGATCCAGCAACTTTGTTTTTCCATGGTCTACATGCCCCATAACAGTTATCACTGGAGGTCTCGCTGGCCATTTTCCAGAATCGCTGTCTTCTTGCTCAACTTCGAGCCTCTTCCTCAGTTCTAATTCGTGCTCTTCTCCTGGGTCGACCAAACGAACTTCTGCGCCAATTTCAGCAGCAAAGATCTCGATCATCTCATCACTCAAAGATTGTGTCGCTGTTACCATTTCCCCTTGCTCCATTAGGTAGCGAACGACATCGGCTGTAGTCCTATTTAATTTAGGTCCTATGTCGATTGGTGAAGAAGCTCTTTCTATAACCACTTCTCCTTCTGGAACTGGAGCATCTTCCGGCGTATACGCTGGAGCATCCATTGGCTGTAGTTCTTCTTGACGTCGGCGACGCCTGCTCTTTTTCTTTCGTTGAGGCCTTTGAGGACCCCCTCCTGGGCGGCCGCTAGAACGCCCTGCTCCAGGTTTCCCTTGAGTGGCGCCGGAAGGACCTGACGGAGGAAATCCTGCATCTCGCGTAGGTCGATCTGTAGCACCAGGAGATTGCCGCCTTCCCGTTGGACGGCCCTGTCCACCTTCGTTGTTTTTTTCGTCAGGTCGTCGACGATACGAAGGGGCGCCACGGTCATTTCTGATGTGCCCTCTGCCTCCTTTTCCAGGAGGAGGGGGTATAGGTTTTCCAGATGCTGACCGCGGAGAGGGCGGAGGGGGGATACGTTGCCCTGATGCAGAAACAGCAGGAGCTCCAGTGGACTCAGGTTTAGATTGGCTAGGCGGCTCACCTTTTGGAACCGGTCGCTCATCTTGTTTCGGCCTTTGCTTCGTAGTCGCCTCTTGATTATTCGAACCACTCGTTACTGTTGGTTTCGGAGATGAAGACTTCTTAGAACTAATCACCTTCTGCGCAGACTGGCTACTAGGATCCACATGCTGAACCGGAGTTTCTGTTTTTTTCTTAGGTGGTTTCTTAGAACTTACAGCATTTGAGTCCTCGCTTCGAGCTGGAGTAGGCTTTGCCTCAGCAGGAGATTTTTCATCTTCCGTTGTGGGTTTAGGTGACTTCTCTCCGACTATCCCATCGGCTTCTGCCTTCTTACGAACACGGTCTGCTTGGGCTTCAACGAGACTAGAAGAATGGCTTTTAGCATCGACCCCAAGGGACCCGCATAGCGCTATTACTTCTTTATTAGTGATGTCTAACTCTCTCGCGAGTTCGTAAACTCTTACTTTTGCTGGCAAGTTCTTTTTCTACCTGTTCTGTCTAATAGCTGATGGGGGCCCAACAACTTTTGCCTATAACTTCTCTAATTGGGTTACAAACCTATTCCTTTGCTTCTTCAGGTTCTTCCACCTCAGCAGACTCCTCCACCTCAGCAGACTCCTCATCAGTCCCTGCGGCCCAATCTTCAGCGGATATTACTGGCCCACCTTCTGCAGGCTGCCATGCTTGCTCACCTGTTTCAGGATCGACAACCCACTCACCTTCAGCCCAATCGACCTTCCTGTAGGCTTCTTCTTCTTCAAGTTGAGTTTCTGACTTAATATCGATGCGCCATCCAGTCAGTCGGGCTGAAAGTCTAGCATTTTGGCCATCCTTACCGATTGCCAGAGAAAGCTGATAATCAGGAACTATAACTTCGGCCGTGCCAGTTTCTAAATCTGTTCGGACCTCTTTCACCTTTGCAGGCGAGAGCGCCCGTGAAACAAACTCTTCGGGCTCATCAGAGAAAGGAACAATATCGATTTTTTCACCGCGCAGCTCATTTACGATCATCCGGACCCTCGCTCCGCTAGCTCCAACACAAGCTCCAACTGGGTCTACGTTCGGATCATTTGACCAAACAGCAATTTTTGTCCTGTGCCCTGGCTCCCTAGCACATGAACGAATTTCAACGACCCCATCTGCTATTTCGGGAACTTCAAGCTCAAAAAGGCGCTTGATTAAACCAGGATGCGTTCTGCTAACGACGATTTGCGGGCCCTTTGCCGTCTTCCGTACTTCGACGATATATGCCTTTATTCTCGTATTACTATCGGGCCGCTCATTGGGGACCTGTTCAGCGCGAGGCAGCAATGCTTCTACACGTCCAAGGTCTAGTAGCGTGTACCGGCTATCACTTTGTTGAATGATCCCCGTGACTATGTCCCCTTCACGACCAGCATATTCTTCGTACTTTTGCTCTCTCTCTTCTTCACGGATTCTTTGGGTCAACACTTGTTTGGTTGTTACAGCTGCGATCCTTCCGAAATTGTCAGGGGTAACGTCAAATTCTTCGCCAATCGGCTCTAAATCCTCATCTAACTCCTGAGCCATCACTCGATATTCCATTGTCTCTGGATTGATTGTTACCCATGCATATTCATGAGCATCAGGCATTTTTTTATATGCGGATTCCAACGCATCAGCTAGAACAGCAAATAGCTTATCGACAGAGATTCCTTTGTCCACGGCTAGCGCTTGCATCGCCTCCAACATTTCAGCGTTCATTTCTTCAACTCCTTAATTTCCAGTTCTTGTCATATCCATTTGCTCACGAGAAGCAGTTTCCCCAGGTTTTTGATTCCAATGAAATACAGTCGTGGCTTTTGAGATATCACTTAGCAGAATTTCTATGTTTTCACATGATTCAGTTTCCAGAAATATCGAATTACCGGAAAGCGAATCAAGCATGCCTTTAAATCTTCTTTCACCTTCAACATGGGGAGCTAATTTAACACCAATAAATTCACCTTTAGCTCCCTCGAAATGATCTCGGGTTCTTAATTTTCGTTCTAACCCGGGGCTAGAAACCTCTAGAGTATATTTATTAGGCATAGGGTCATTCTCATCAAGTGCTTTAGAAATTTTCCGGTTGATACCAGCAAGCTCATCTAGGTTTATTCCACCTTCAGCTTGAATGGTAACCTTCAAATTTCCCCCATTCTTTTCAAC
>JAQWQL010000057.1 GCA_029244605.1 Acidimicrobiales bacterium
CCTTCTATAGAGGCTGAACATAAAATATTTCATATCGGAGATGGAGAGGATAAAAAAAGCCTCAAAACTATCGAAGATTTATGCAGTGCATGGGCCCAATGGGGCCTTACAAGAAGCGATGTGGTTGTTGGAATCGGAGGAGGGCTTGTGACTGATGTGGCTGGGTTTGCAGCTGCGATTTACCATCGCGGGATTGATGTTATCCACGTCCCAACAACCCTGCTTGGGATGGTTGACGCTGCAATCGGAGGGAAAACCGCTGTCAACCTTCCTGAGGGGAAAAATCTTGCAGGGTCATTCTGGCAGCCAGTTGGAGTTATCTGCGATATTTCTACCCTCTCTTCTTTACCTGAGCGCGAATGGAGATGCGGGTTCGGTGAAGTCGCTAAGTACCATTTTCTGGGAGCTGAAGATCTACATCTTCTTGATTTGAGTGCGCAAATCACGAGATGCATTCAATTGAAAGCAGATATTGTCGCAGAAGATGAACGAGAGACTGGCCGAAGGGCGATCCTAAACTATGGGCATACATTAGCCCACGCGCTTGAAATGGAAAATGGATTTACCCTTGCCCATGGCGAAGCAGTTGCTATCGGCATTCGGTACGCTGCTGAGATAGCGAAGTTGCTTGGAAGAATTGATCAGGAACGGGTAGAAGAACACGAGAAGGTATTGGGTCATTACGGGCTTTCATATGTTCTGCCACAATCATTCGACTGGGAGAGTATCGTTACTCTCTTCCTAAGGGACAAGAAGGCAGTAACTGGAATTTCTTTTGTTCTTGATGGCCCAGATGGAGTCGAGGTAGTAGAAATTGATGATCGAGATATTCTCTTACAAGCTATGGAGGCCTTACAGTGAAACCGATCCTACTAATATCCGGGCCGAATCTAAATTTGCTCGGTGAACGAGAACCTGAAATCTATGGAGAGTCGACCCTTAGCGATTATGTAAATCTTGCTGAGTCGACTGCAGCAGAACTCGGGTATGAGTTAATTCATCGTCAATATAACGATGAGGGAAGCATAGTAGAGGAGATTCATGCAGCCCGAAGCACGTATCAGGGTATTGTTATCAATCCCGGAGCCCTTACACACTATGGATGGTCAATACATGATGCGCTGGCTGCATATGATGGACCAGTCGTTGAGCTCCATATATCAAACCCTAATGCGCGCGAACCATGGCGACACACCTCAGTCGTCGCCCCAGTTGCTACCGGATCAATCGTAGGTTTTGGTGGATATGGGTACAAATTAGCGGTTCATGCCATAGTAGATGCCCTGAAATGAATCTTTCCTCAACGGGAGATCCCTTGAGTCCTTTAGACCTCTCTTTAAGAGGAGACAAAGTTCGATCTGAAATCTCTGACCGAGAAGCGTTAGTTACTATGAGCCCGTCGGATGTTCAATGGCTAACCGGATTTACTGGGAGCAACGGAATTGTCTACTTGGACCATGAGAAGTTTATTCTTCTGACTGATAAAAGGTATGAGGAACAGGGACCTCAGCAAATAAGGGAGAGCTGCTCATCAGCTGAAGTAATGATCTCAAAAACCCCGATAGAGGATATTCCTAGCCTTGCCCTGAATAAGATAATAAAAGTCGACCCAAATCTGATCACTTGGAGAGCAGCCTTACAGCTTGAAGAAATTATTGAAGGAGGAATTACCCCTTCGACCCCACTGAAAGCTTTAAGGGCGCAGAAGGACGAATGTGAAATAGGTCGCATTGCTCTTGCAGCAAGGATAGTTGATGAAGCTCTTAACGAAACTATTCCCTTTCTGTCCGGTAACCCGTCAGAGATGGAAATTGCAACCCATTTAGATTTCAAAATCAGAGAAAAAGGAGCGTCGGGGAATGCGTATCAAACTATCGTCGCATCTGGAGTTAACAGCTCAAAACCCCATGCGCAGCCCAGTGCGAAGAAAATAGAGAACGGGGATTTAGTCATAATTGATGTAGGCGCTGTCGTTGATGGCTACAGGTCAGATATGACGAGAACTTTTATCATCGGAGAGCCGAGCGTCCTGCAGCAGAAATACATGACAGTGGTCCGCGAATCCCAAGAAGAAGCAATAAAAATTCTTAAACCCGGTACTGCATGTGCAGAACTTGACCGGCAATGCCGAAAGAAGATCGAAGAAGCAGGCTGGGGAGATTTATTCATCCATGGAACCGGGCACGGTGTCGGACTAGATATTCATGAAGCGCCTGCAATTAATAGCAAAAGCATTGAAAATTTATTAACCGGCATGGTCGTGACCATAGAACCTGGGATTTATTTTAGTGATAATTGCGGCGTCCGATGGGAAGACCTTTACGAAATTACAGAATCAGGGGCAAGGCAATTAACTCTTAGCACTAAGTCGCCGCAAGTCTGAGACTATCCGGTTAGAGTAGGTCTCCTAATGTTTTAAGCACTTAGGAGCAAAATGTCCGCTGTATCCACAAATGAACTGAAGAATGGCTGGACACTTGTGCTCGATGGAAACCTCATGCAAGTGATTGAATTTCAGCATGTGAAACCTGGAAAAGGCCACGCGTTCGTTCGTAGCAAGCTTAAGAATATCCGAACAGGAGCAGTGGTCGAAAAAACCTTCCGAGCTGGTGAGACAATTAACCGAGCTAACATCGACAAGCGAGAAATGCAGTATCTCTACCGTGACGGTGAAGCATTTGTCTTCATGGACACGGAAACATATGAGCAAATAAATGTTGCTACAGAAACTCTTGGGGAGACAGCGAATTACGTTGTTGAAGGAGCTTCTGCGATTCTCCTTATGTATGGAGATGAGATAGTGAGCACTGAATTAACTGCCTCAGTTGAACTCGTTATCACAGAAACAGAACCGGGCATGCAAGGTGACCGAGTTTCTGGTGCGACAAAACCAGCTACTCTAGAGACCGGACTAACGATTCAGGTACCTTTGTTTCTCGAAATCGGGGAGACAGTCAAAGTAGATACTCGAACAGGAAGTTACATCAGCAGGGCATGAACATTCTCTTCTCAGGAAGGAGGGCCAATGGATTCAACAGCTACAAATGAACTACCTGAAGGCACCCCCGAATATATAGCAAAGCGCCGTGAAGGACGAGAAACTGTTCTCGGATTATTGTATGAAGCGGAGTTAAAACAGGTTGACCTTCAGAAAATAGCTGAATCTCGCCCACTAGCCCTAGATGGCTATGCACAATCTATTCTGGATCGATTGACGCTTGAGTTGAAGAGAGTCGATGCGGAAGTATCTGATATCAGCCAGAAATGGGAACTAGAGAGAATGCCGGCAGTAGATTTGTCAGTTCTTCGAATATTTATGTGTGAAATTATCACAAATCCTAAAATCCCAGCAGGAGTCCTTGTTAGTGAAGCAGTAGAGCTGGCAGCTAAATACTCCACAGATTCTTCTGGGCCGTTTATAAACGGTGTTCTGGCAGAAGCCTGCCTAAGGTTTCGTCCCGACGAACCTATAAGGCATAAAGCGGAATAACTATAAAAACATAACAATGCGCGCCTAAATACTTCTCCAAGTGGTAGCGTGACACTGACCGTAAATCGGGTCCCGTGAGGCTCGAACGGTGGAAGGCGCCGCGATGGCCATACACGAAGACGACTCAACGCCCCAAAAGAGGGACGTTTTTATTGCCAAGTCTGAAGTGATGGATTCCGATGGTGTTCGTCGAGCTTTATGGCGTATGGCGCATGAAATCCTTGAGCATAATCACGGCATTTCAGATGTAGTCCTTATCGGGCTCCGAGCTGGCGGAGTTTCACTTGCTATAAAATTGGCAGAGAACCTAGCAGAGATTGAAGGGTCAAACGTTCCTGTCGGATTTCTTGACGTCGCTTTCTACCGAGATGATATCGGGTTACGTCCGGTAGCGCCTAGAGAACCAACGGAAATTCCTTTTGACTTGAGTTCAAAGATAGTAGTTCTGGTAGATGATGTTCTATTTACTGGTAGGACTATAAGAGCAGCACTAGATGCAATTACAGATTTCGGTAGGCCTGCTTCTGTGCAACTTGCAGTAATGGTAGATAGGGGGCATCGAGAACTCCCTATTCGTCCAGACTTCGTAGGAAAAAATATTCCGACACGAAGAGACGAGCTTGTCGATGTGCAAGAAGAAGGCGTTCGTATTGGAGAGTGTACGGGGGCTGGAGAATGACTATAGCTAAACATGTCAGAGGAGTTGATGACCTCGGGAAGGATGGAATCCTAGAAATTCTAGAGTTAAGCGACCACTTCCTCGAAGTGAGCAATAGAAGAATACCCAAAGTTCCCGCCCTTCGAGGAAAAACAGTTGCTTCTCTGTTCTTCGAAGATTCAACTCGAACCCGACTAAGTTTTGAAAAGGCGGCTAAGAGATTATCAGCTGATGTCATGAGCTTCAGCGTCTCGTCTTCTTCGGTGAAAAAAGGAGAGAGCCTCAGAGATACCGTTGAAACAATATCGTCGATGGGGGTAGAAGCAATAGTCGTTCGCCATAAATCTGTAGGCGTTCCCTGGATGCTACCTCAGTGGACAGATGCTTCAATCATAAATGCTGGAGATGGTTCCCATGAGCACCCAACTCAGGCGTTAGCAGATTGTTATACCATCACTCAACAACTCGGGAACATAGCCGGGAAAAGAATTGTGATTGTTGGCGATATTAAGCATTCAAGAGTTGCGCGCTCGAATATAAAGGCATTCAACATGCTTGGAGCAAGTGTCGCTTTAGTCGCTCCGCCAACTTTATTGCCTCCATCAATAGAGAATTGGCCAGTCGACACCATCTCTGATTTGGATGCGGCTATCAAAGAAGCCGACGTCCTGTATCTCCTCAGAATGCAGCTTGAGCGGCAAGAAGAGTCGTTAGTGCCATCGCTTCGTGAGTATTCAAATTTCTATGGGTTGACTTTAGAGCGTTCGCATATGCTTCAGAAGTCTTCAATAATAATGCATCCAGGTCCGATGAATCGCGGTGTGGAAATTTCTGGTGATGTTCCCGACCTCCAAAATGCACTTATAACTAATCAGGTTGAAAATGGTGTCATTGTAAGAATGGCGGTCCTCTACCACCTTCTTGGTTCTGGAGTAGCGCTTGCAGGATTCAATCAAGAGGCTGATGAAGATGGATGAGATTGTAATCAAAGGTGGAACGGTACTTGATAAATCCGGTTCTAGAAAAGCGGATATTTCCATAGGAGGCGATGGGAACATCTCTCAAATTGGCACAGGACTCACTGGCAGCAGGATAATTGATGCTGCAGGATGCATTGTTACCTCAGGTCTTGTTGACCTAAATTCTCATTTCTGTCAGCCCGGAGATGAACAGGTAGAGACTATCGAATCAGGAACTCGAAGCGCTGCCCTTGGTGGTTATACAGCTGTCATGCTTATGCCAGATACCTCACCAGCAATAGATTCCGCTGCAACCGTAAGAGAAGTACAAAGTCTCCGTAACGAAGCTCTCTGCCATATTGAAATTTCCGGATCCCTTTCCTTAGGGGGGGCCGGAGACACGCTATCGCCAATTGGAGAAATGTCTACCCTAGGTGTTCGCTTTTTTACTCATGCCAGCTGTATGGATCTGAGTCTGCCATTTCTTCGACGGGCAATGGAGTATGGGGCAATGTTTGATGTCACTGTAGCCCTAACGCCGTTTGTCTCAGGAAATGGACATATGCATGAAGGCGCTGTTTCTTCAGACCTAGGGATCCAAGGAGTCGCGATAGAAGAAGAAGAAATTTTGGTAAGCCAATTTGTAAAAATTGCTGAACTTACGGGCGCCAGATTGCATCTTCAGCAAATTTCATCTCCTGCTTCCATTGAAATCGTTTCAGCTGCCAAAGCAGCAGGTGCGCTAATAACGTGTGAAGTTTCACCGCATCACTTTGCATTAACTGATGAAGAGGTTAGAAGCTATAAGTCGATTTATAAACTCGCGCCACCATTACGGACGAGAAAAGAACTAGAAAAAATCAGCGACTTGATTTCAAGGGGTGAAGTCGATGCGATTGCCACATGCCATACGCCCAACCCCCAACATGAAGCCGACCTTCCTTTCGAAGAGGCTCCCTACGGAGGAATTGGATTAGAGACAGCTTTCGCTGTTGCAGCAACCGAATTAGATACGCCAATGAACGAAATACTTTCAATGATGTCTTGGGTTCCGGCGGAAATAGCTGGCCTGTCATCAACACATGGAGGGACTCTTTCAGAAGGAAGGCCCGGCAATCTAATAGTGATTGATGAAAGCGCCCAATGGACTCCAAGCTCTAAAGCAATGGCTAGCAAAAGTAAGAACAGCCCATTTGATGAACGTCAACTACAGGGGAAAGTTAAAGACACCTTTGTCAATGGAGAAGCGGTTGTCCTTGATGGGGAAGCTCAAAGGTAAATGAAGGGAACTAATGACTGAGATCAAGCAGGCTGCACTTGTATTGCAAGATGGGACACTCTTTGAGGGAGAATTAGTTGGCTATGAACCAGAACAAGGATATACAAGCGGAGAAGTTGTCTTTAACACTGCGTTAACTGGATATCAAGAAGTAGTTACGGATCCGTCTTACGCAGGTCAGATCATCACCTTCACTTACCCTCATATTGGGAACTATGGGATAAGCGATCAAGATTTTGAAAGTAGCAGACCTTATTGCAGGGGCATCATCGTTAAAGACTTAGCAAGACGCCGAAGTAACTGGCGGTCGCAGACAGGTCTCGACACATTCCTAATCAAATCAAAAGTATCTGGGATATGTGGGATAGATACAAGGCGGCTCACTAGACATATCCGTGAAGTAGGTGCAATGCCCGGAGCTTTCGGAGTCGCCGATGAGGCTACATTGCTTAGCGCAGCTAAAAAAGAACCAGGAACTAGCGGTACTGATCTTGTTGCTGAAGTTACATGTTCTGAACCGTATTTTGTTCCTGCGTCTAAAGACAATGAAAAAAAGAATAAGAAAATAGTCGCACTGGATTTTGGGATTAAGAGAACAATCCTGAAACATCTTTCTATGATTGGGGATGTGCAAGTTGTTCCTGCTTGGACTTCAGCCGAAGATGTGCTTTCATATCAGCCAGATGGTGTTTTTCTCTCCAACGGGCCTGGAGATCCTGCCTCAGTTAAGAACGCTCCTGGAACTATCGCGAGTTTGTTAGGGAAAGTACCGATATTCGGAATTTGTCTTGGGCACCAACTCTTGGGTAGGGCCATTGGTGCTGCGACCGTAAAGATGCCATTTGGGCACCATGGAGCGAATCACCCCGTAAAGAACATGATCACAGGGAAAATCGAAATAACCAGCCAAAATCATAATTTTGCAGTCGATGCTGATTCGCTTAGCGGGAAAGCCTCTATAACCCATGTGAATCTCAATGATGGCGTCTGCCAAGGTTTATCTATCGATGAAGCGCATGCATTTAGTGTTCAACACCACCCAGAGGCAGGACCAGGACCTCATGATAGTGCCTACTTGTTTGCAGACTTCGATCGATTAATGGACAGGGTAAAAGGTGATCTAAGTGCCTAAGAGAACCGATATAGAGAAAATACTTCTTATTGGCTCAGGACCGATTGTGATTGGGCAAGCATGCGAGTTTGATTATTCAGGAACTCAAGCTTGCCGTGTTCTGCGTGAGGAGGGTTATACAGTTATATTAGCTAATTCAAACCCTGCAACAATCATGACTGATCCAGACTTTGCAGATGCGACTTATATCGAGCCATTAACGGCAGAAGTGCTAACAAAGATCATTGAGGAAGAGAACCCTGACGCTCTCTTACCAACTCTCGGTGGGCAGACGGCGCTTAATCTAGCGATGGAGCTAGTTGAAATTGGCGTTCTGGACGAGAATGGAGTGGAACTTATCGGAGCTGATGCTGAAGCTATCGCCACTGCAGAGGATAGAGCCAAATTTAAAGACGCCATGATAGAAATAGGGTTGCCGGTTCCTCATAGCGGTGTTGCGCATTCGATGGATGAAGCAGAAAAAGTTATAGATGAGATTGGACTCCCAGTCATTGTCCGACCAGCTTATATTCTTGGTGGGAAAGGAACTGGAATAGCTGAAACGCCTGAAGAATTCATCAAACTAGCTTCTAACGGATTGGGAGCTAGCCCTATAAATGAAATCCTAATTGAGCAGTCCATTAAAGGTTGGAAAGAATATGAACTTGAAGTTATGCGCGACAAAGCCGACAATTGTGTTGTTGTTTGTTCGATAGAGAATGTAGACCCAATGGGGGTACATACGGGTGACTCGATTACCGTTGCCCCGACCCAAACTCTGTCTGATGTGGAGTATCAAACTCTTCGGAATGCTGCTTTTTCCTGTATGAGAAGGGTTGGGGTAGAGACTGGCGGTTCAAATGTTCAGTTTGCTGTTGACCCTACGAATGGAGATTTCGTTGTTATTGAAATGAATCCAAGGGTCAGTAGGTCCTCGGCACTAGCATCGAAGGCCACTGGATTTCCTATAGCAAAAATCGCAACAAAGTTGGCCATTGGCTACACACTTGACGAAATCCCTAACGACATAACGAAAAAGACACCCGCGAGTTTTGAGCCAACCATTGACTACGTCGTTACCAAAATCCCTCGGTGGGCTTTTGAGAAATTCCCCGGTACCCCAGCAGTTCTTGGAACACAAATGCAATCTGTAGGTGAAGTTATGTCTATAGGAAGGACTTTCCCTGAATCTCTTCAGAAAGCAATCCGTTCGCTTGAACTTGGAAGGTACGGGTTGAATGCTGATAGTGGGGAGGCAAATTTTGAAGAAGTAAGCGATACGGAGCTCCTTAAACGAGTCGCTATTGGAACGCCGACAAGGATATTTGAGGTTGCAGAGCTTCTATATAGGGGCATTCCAATTGAATCTCTCCATGAAGTAACCGGTATTGACCCATGGTTCTTGGATCAGATGCTGCTAATTATCGAGGAGAGATCATATCTCGAGAACCAAAACTTGGAAAACGTCTCTGCCGAAGCGATGCGGCGAGCAAAACGTTTAGGGTTTAGTGATCATCAACTGTCTTACCTCTGGGGAGAAGCAGAAGAGGTTGTGCGGGGAAAGCGAATTGAATTAGGGGTTCTTCCTGTATTTAAAACAGTCGATACTTGCAGTGCAGAATTTGAAGCTGAAACTCCATACCACTATTCAACTTATGAAGATGACAATGAAGTTGCGGCCTCGGACAAACCAAAAGTAATCATCCTTGGTTCCGGGCCTAATCGCATTGGGCAAGGAATTGAATTTGATTACTGTTGTGTTCACGCAAGCTTTGCATTGAGGGAGATAGGTTATGAAACCGTTATGGTCAACTGCAATCCTGAAACAGTTTCAACAGATTATGACACCAGCGATCGCTTATACTTTGAGCCATTAACAGAAGAGGATGTACTAAATGTCCTTGAAGTAGAAGGAGAATCGGCACGACGAGCTAATGGCCCAGGTATAGCAGGTGTAATTGTCGGCCTTGGAGGCCAAACACCGCTGAAGCTAGCTGCCTCTTTACCTTCAGAGATGATCGTCGGAACACCTCCGGATTCAATTGATTTAGCTGAGGATCGAGAACGGTGGAACGCCGTATGTTCCCAGCTGGAAATTCCGCAACCCCCGGGTGGGACAGCTGTCAGTCTCGGAGAAGCCCTAGAGATAGTTAAACGGGTCGGATACCCAGTTCTCGTTCGCCCCTCCTACGTCCTCGGAGGAAGAGCGATGAGTATTGTCTATGATGATGAGCAACTTGACGAGGCGATGCAAGAACTCACTCACCAGGGAAGCTTAGGTCGCGAAGGAGGACTTTCTGCAGAACGGCCTGTTCTCGTAGACCGGTTTTTGGAAGATGCTACAGAAGTTGATGTAGATGCAATTCGAGATATAGATGGAAGCGTATATATCGGTGGGGTCATGGAACATGTTGAAGAAGCTGGTGTCCATTCGGGTGATAGTGCTTGTATGCTTCCGCCGCAGAATCTGAGCACGACGACACTTGCAACACTTGAGGAATATACAAATAGAATTGCAGAACGGCTTGATGTCGTCGGACTAATTAATATCCAGTTTGTCGTCAAAAAGGTAGGGGAGTCGGAAACAGTATTTGTTATTGAAGCAAACCCTCGAGCATCAAGAACGGTACCTTTCGTCTCCAAAGCAATTGGAGTGCCGTTGGTGAAAGTGGCTTCGCGGGTCATGCTTGGTGAGACACTTGCTGACCTTAGAGAGAATGGTGGTTTGCAGCCCAAAGGCCTTGGAGAACATATATCAGTGAAGGAAGCGGTATTGCCATTTAGTAGGTTCCCAGAAACAGATGCGATTCTTGGACCTGAGATGCGTTCAACTGGCGAAGTAATGGGAATAGATATAACCCCCGGCCTAGCATTTGCGAAAAGTCAGATAGCTGCTGGAATGGCTCTTCCAGAGGCAGGAACTGTTTTCCTATCCCTTGCAGATAGAGACAAAGACATAGGTATCGAAACTGCTTCTCTTCTGGCCAAGCTTGGATTTACTATCGCCGCTACTCGAGGCACAGCAGATGCCCTTAACGCAGCAAATATTGAAGTGATAGACGTTGTCGCAAAGATAGGGGAGAAAGAAGGAACAACGGCCTTAGAACTAATTGAATCTGGAAAAATACGTCTAGTGATCAATTCACCGCGAGGACGTGGGCCTCGAGCAGATGGCGACCATATTCGCAAAGCCGCTGCTGAACAGGGCATACCTCTCCTCACTACTGCATCTGC
>JAQWQL010000074.1 GCA_029244605.1 Acidimicrobiales bacterium
TCGCCTGTGTGGAGCCAGCCTTCTTCATCGATGGTAAGAGCTGTTGCTTCAGGATTATTTAAGTAGCCGGCCATAACCATAGGACCACGAATCCAGAGTTCACCTTCGCTACCGATATTTTGATCTTCTCCAGTTTCTGGATCCACGATCCTACATTCAGCATTGGGAACTGTTAGGCCAACTGAGCCTGGCCTATATTGCCCACTTGGAGTGATGTGCGTGGCGGGGCTAAGTTCAGTCATCCCATAGGCCTGGATAACTTCACAACCAATTCGTGCTGCTGCCTCTTCGGCAAGTTCCGATCCTAAAGGTGCGGCGCCCGATAGCACCATATCTAAGGAAGAAAGATCGAAGGTATCAATGATGGGATGTTTAGCCAATGCCAAGATCATTGGTGGGACAGCGAAAAAATGAGTGATTCTGTGGGCCTGGATCAATGTGAGTGCATCGACGAGATCAAAGCGCGGCATGGAGATAACCGTGCACCCATTTGCGAGCAGCCCATTCATTAGAACTTGCATTCCGTAGATATGGAAGAATGGCAGTACAGCGAGACCTGAAGCCTCTTGATCATATTCAATGACTCCATCACACTGGCAGAGGTTCGCGACCAGGTTTCTATGCGTTAGGACCACACCTTTCGGCAATCCAGTGGTCCCGGATGAATAGGGGAGCACCATAGCTTGGGACGAAAGATCAACGGAAACCTGATCTATGGGCTCAGATGAAATAACTTCACTTAGGGGAGTAGCATCCTCATGATTGCCAATCACGATAATTTCGGTCACATCGGTTCCCTCGATTGCCTCAAGGGCGATGGGTACTGCTGCTTCGATAGTGACGAGAATAGATGCGCCTGCATCATTTAGCTGGAATCTAATTTCTTCAGCTCCATATGTTGGATTCACGGTCGTAACAGTTCCGCCGGCAACAGCCGTGCCATGAAAAACGACAGCATACTCAGGGAGATTAGGGGAGACTAGAGCCAAAGTGTCACCTGGTCCGAACCCCCGCGAAGCTAAACCACCCGCAAACCTGTGGATAAGATCTTTAAGCTCCCCGAACGTTACGATTCTTCCAGAAGCCCCTTCAATAAATGCAGGCTTTTCAGAAAGTGTATCAGCATGGCGTAGAACGAATTCTGTAATCGGGACATCGAGAATCTCTACATCGTCGTATGGGCTTTTGTGGATAATGGTCATGAATCTTCTCCAAATAAATCAGTATCGGTTCGTGCAACGTTCTTCTAGCTTCTCTCATGCTGCACAGGGATGCAAACCCCACCAGTTGCGTTGTGATCTCTCAGCAAGCTAATAGATTAGATAGAAGAGGAAAGGACATAATGAACCGCTTTATAAATAAAGTTGCCTTAGTAACTGGAGCCGCATCAGGAGTTGGACGAGCGACAGCGAAACAAATGGTTCAAGAAGGGGCCCACGTTTTTGGAATCGATATTAACAAAGAAGGCCTACAATCTGTCGCTGATGACCTCGGAGACCAATTTTTTCCAGAAACAGTCGATATTCGAGATCGAAAATCATGCCACGAAGCAGTTGACGCTTGTGTGGAACGTTTCGGGAGCCTTGACATCGTTGCGAACGTTGCAGGGGTTGTCCGCTCCCACCACGCTACAGATGTCGATGAAGACACCTGGCGGCTGATCATGGGTGTCAATTTGGACGGAATGTTCTGGATCACGCAAGCAGCTATCCCTCATTTGAAAAAAAGCGCTGGAAACATTGTGAACGTAGCGTCAAACGCTGGATTTATGGGGCAAGCTTACACAGTCCCATATTGTGCGGCGAAAGGTGCTGTGATAAATATGACACGGGCGCTTGCTATGGAATACATCAAGTCAGACATCCGCATCAATGCTATAGCTCCCGGAGGGATGAAAACCGCAATGACAGAGAACTGGTCTGCGCCTGACGACATAGATTTTGAACTAATGAGATCATATACAGGATTTCGTGGGATGGCCGAGCCAGAAACAGCTGCAAATGCTATCTGCTGGATGGCTTCTGATGAGGCTGGCCGTTGCAACGGATCGATTCTTTCCGTGGATGGCGGGCTTACAGCCGCATAGAAAACATGCGAAATATATGAACAAAAGACTATGATCATATCTAACGGGGAGATATATGCGGGGAATTAAACATCCACTAACAAACGAAATTTATGAAGTCAGTGAAGATGGAATGAATGTGGTCGTTGATGGGGAAGCAGGATCAGGCTCCTTTACTTTTGGCGGAGAGTGGATTTCAGGAGATTTAAAAGTAGCTGATGAACATCTCTGCGGATGGTTAGGGAGCGAACGCGGTGAAAATCGGTTCAGAGACGCTGAAAACAGAACGAGGAGAATATCATGACAATCGCTGAATCTAAATCAAAAGATCTCTCCTATCAGCAACTTCTCGACCTTGACACACATCAGGTCAATCCAACACTAAGGCTGACGAGCGATGAAGACTTCGGAACGATTAATATCCCTGCAGAGCGGTATACATCACAAGAATTCTTTGATCTAGAAGTTGAAAAGATATGGAAGAAAGCTTGGCAGATGGTATGCCGAGAAGAACATATACCTAATGTCGGAGACACCTACGTATACGACATTGTCGGTACCTCAATTCTCGTTGTTCGCTCCGCACCTAATGAAATAAAAGCGTTCTACAACGCATGCCTGCATAGGGGGAGGCAACTACGTGAATGTAGTGGCCATGCAGGAGATGTAATTCGATGCCCCTTCCATGCTCTAGCTTGGCATCTCGATGGAACGCTGGAGAACCTCACTACTGCTTGGGACTTCCCTCAGGTCGATCCAGAGAACTTCTCACTACCGGAAGTAAAGGTCGCTTCATGGGAAGGCTGGGTCTTTATAAATATGGACCCAGATTGCGAAGATTTCTACGAATACATTGGTGATCTGCCAACACACTTCGAAAAATGGGCGCCACACAAAAAATTCGTTTCAGCACATGTCGCTAAACGTTACCCAGTGAACTGGAAAGTCGCTCAAGAAGCCTTTATGGAAGCATTCCATGTAATCGCAACGCATCCTCAGATACTTACCGGAACAGGAGATTGCAATAGCCAATACGATGTATTTGGAAATTTTTCTAGAGCGATAACACCAAACGGAACTCCAAGCCCACACCTGCAATGGAGCCCAACAGAACAAGAAATATTTGACGCGATTACGGACAAGCGATTAGATGAAGAATCCATGGCAACTATTCCTGAAGGGATGACTGCTCGCGCATTCGCTGCGAAAGTCGCAAGAGACCGGCTTCGCGAAGCCGTCCCTAATGTTGACGAATACTGTGATGCTGAAGTGAATGACAGCATGTATTTCACCCTCTTTCCAAATTTCCACCCCTGGGGCGCATTTAACCGGATCAACTACAGGTTCAGGCCTGTAGGAACAAAAGTTGATGAGTGTTTGATGGAATGCATATATACCGAAGACTACGAGGGCGATGATCGTCCACCTCCAGCTGAGTATATAGAACTAGGAATAGATCAAGAATGGACAGAGCTCATCCCAGTTATCGGCAACCTTGCGAGAGTTTTCCAGCAGGACAGCTTTAACCTGCCAAAGGTGCAGAAAGGGCTGAAAACATTTAAGGCCGACGGTCTGACCTTAACGAAGTATCAGGAACTCAAAATCCGCCACTGGCACTCAATGGCAGAAAGATTTATAGCAAATTAATAGCTATTAATCGAAAGCTTCAGTCGGCTATCCAACTTCCGTGGAAGCCTGTTGGTACTCGCCGAGGAAGGTGGATTTCTGCTACAGGGTCACCCGCAATATTGCTTGCATCGAGAAGAACCAGATATGAAGTATCCGTGTCCCGAGCATAAACAAAGGTCATAAGGTAACCATCGTCCTCATTCGTTCCACCTTCTGCTGGAACGAATGAAGGTTCACCAGGGAAATGCCCAGCTGGAAAGATGTGCTCTGTTCGAGATCCTCCATCAACAAGGTCATACTTAAATATTGACCCGCCGGCTCCTTCTGGGCTAGCTCCCATAGTGACGGTATACCCGTATCTATTCGAAAGTCCTACAAGATGGTCAGGAATCTTTGGAAATTCACTTCCACGGTCATCTATTTGTTTCTCAGATACAGCTCCAGTAGAAAGATTGAAACGCCATTCCCACATCATTGGAGCATCAGCGGGATCAGGTTCATCTGAGATCCCAATATCTGAAGAGTCTCGCCAGATCTCTCTTAATCGGCAACCGTTTACCACGACTTCATCCCCAACTTCGTAAGAGTTAAGGGTATGAAAGACATAGCACGGGTCAACATCGAACCATTTCACTTCATCGTTTGATCCGGCTCTTGGCATTATTCCAAATCGAGAGGGGTAATCATCGCTCCACCTGATCGGCATCCCTCCTTGCATAGCCAGCTCCATGTCGAATATCGCAGGGAGATCCATAAAAATTGAATGGTTTCTTGTGACTGTAAAGTCATGCATCATTGTGGGTCCGTTAACAGCTATTTCTTCGCTTTGAAGTAGCTCTCCCTCTGCGCTGACACGGTGGTAAACAAGGTATGGAGGTAGCGAGCTGTATCCAAACATCAGTAACTCTCCGGTGTCACCACAAATCTTTGGGTGGGCCGTCATCGCAGTGGTTAACTTTCCGTCATAGTCATGAGGGCCTATTGTTTCGACTTGGTCTGAGAGTTCATATGGGAAAGAGCCTTCTTCTAGGGCAAGAATTTTTCCGCCATGGCCGATTACAGATGTGTTCGCAACTGAAACGTTGTAGTCGAACCCACCTTTTTCCATGTCAAGGTAGAGTTCCATCCTGTCCGTATTCGGGTTTGCATACATCGGGGTGCGAACGTAACGGTTTCGGTACCAATTGGCTTTCCCGTCGTTTATTTCAATGCCGTGCACCATTCCGTCACCGACGAACCAATGAGGAGATGTCCCTGTTTGCGGGTTAGCTCCATTGCGGAAATACCTTCCGCTAAGTCCGCTTGGGATTGAGCCCTTCACATCAAGTTCTGTAACTGTGACTTCGTCAAATACCGGAGCATTATTGCCGGAAAGATGCCACGGTGCCTCTCCACTAGCTGCTTCCTCTACTGTGGTCATACTTCCCCCTGAGTCTTGCTTTTTATGTTCGAAACTCTATTACCTGATACTGTGTCACAAATCCTAAAACTACGCACGTTGTGATTAGAAAACACTCAGATGAACAAATCTGATTGTGGGGGAAATACTAGCATGGATATCTACATCCAGACTTTTCTGACAGGCCTTGGAGATGGGGCTGTAATCGCAGGAGTAGCTCTAGGTCTAGTTCTGGCGTACCAAGGATCAGGAGTCGTGAACTTTGCCCATGGTGCCATGATGATGTACTCAACATACATCTACGATGAACTACGAGATACTGGAGATCTTGTCTTCCCCATCTCCATCTCTGGCACTGACCGAGTTAATCTGCTTGGAACACCGGCTAGCGGCGACTTGACGGAGTTCTGGCCAGCATTTCTTATTGCCCTCGCGGTCGCTGCAGTAGTAGGGCTTCTCGTCCACCTTCTTGTTTTCCGCCCCCTACGCGGAGCTCCGCTTCTTGCAAAAATTGTTGCGACAGTTGGGGTATTCATCGTTCTCCAATCAGTCGTCCTTTTACGGTTCGGAACTCAAAACGAAACCGTGCGTGCCATCCTCCCGACTAATATGGTAGAAATTTTTGGAACCCGCATTCCAGAGGACCGCCTGTGGCTCGCTGGCATCGTAGTTATATCAGCACTATTTCTCGCTGCTATCTACCGCTTTACAATATTTGGTATTGCAACACGAGCAGCCGCTGAAGAGGAGAAGGGGGCCACTCTCATCGGATTTTCTCCGGATATGCTCGCAGCAGGTAACTGGGTACTGGCTTCAATGGTTGCAGCCGTCTTCGGAATACTCGCAGCTTCACTATCCAACGGAGTGAATACGGTAAATTACACGTTGTTGGTTGTCCCAGCCCTCGCTGGCGCTCTCGTGGGTTCGTTACGCTCATTTGGAGTAACCGCAGGGACATGTTTAGTTCTAGGAATGTTGCGCTCTGAGATTTCCCTACTTCAGATGAAGTCATGGTGGCCTGATTTTGCTGGGAATGGGATGAGAGACGTTTTGCCTTTCATTATCATCATTGTCATACTATTTTTCCGAGGTGACCGCCTGCCTTCACGTGCTAGCCACATAACAACGCGCCTTGCATTTGCTCCTGCCCCTAGAAATATATTTCCAGGCTCTGTGATTCTTTCTGCCGCTGGAATATGTGGAGTTATTTTCTTTGGACGAGCTTTACGATTAAGCCTTTACCTATCTATGACCTCAGTCATTATCGTTCTATCAATTGTTGTTCTAACCGGATTCGTTGGACAGGTTTCTTTAGCGCAGGCAGTCTTTGCAGGAGTCTCCGGGTTTCTCTTAGGGAAAATAGGGTTGGAGACCGGTATCCCATTCCCGATACCCGTGATTCTCGGAGCCTTAGGGGCGGTAGGCTTAGGGCTTCTGGTTGGCATACCTGCGCTTCGAATACGCGGGTTACAACTTGCAGCGGTCACAATGGCTTTAGGAGTTGCAATAGGGACTCTGCTATTCAGCAACCGCTGGTTCGTAGGTCAAACTGGGGCTCTCCCTATCGAACCTCCCGATATCTTTGGAATAAATTTTGCGGCAAACGTAGGATCTGACTTCAATAGGTGGGAATACGGGATGATGCTAATTTTCGTTACCTTGCTATGTTGCCTACTTGTACTAAACGTTCGAAGAACAACAACAGGACGCCAATTCCTTTCAGTCCGCGCTAATGAACGCGCAGCTGCTGCCTGTGGAGTAAATGGAGCACGTACAAAACTACAAGCGTTCGCATTCTCCTCCTTCTTAGCTGGTCTCGGCGGTGCCATGCTTGCATACTTGCGGGGCCAAATCAGCGGAGAGTCCTTTAGCGTTTTTGAAAGCTTAGCTCTTCTCGCTTTTGCCTATCTGGGAGGTATTGGATCAGTCAGCGGAGCCCTGATAGCAGGCGTTCTAGCCCCCGGTGGTCTCATGGTTGGCTTAATAGCTAAATCATTTTCAGGTGACAGTCTTTCGACATATGCAAATTTAGTTGGCGGTATCGGATTAATTCTCACAGCAATCCTCAATACAGATGGAATAGCAGGAAAAATAGCTAGAGATCGGCACAGAAAAGCAAACCAGAAGACATTAGAAAGAAACACCAAGTAAGCTTTCAAAAAACCTTAGGGGGGGGAAATGAAAAAAATTCTTATAGGAACCATGGCAGTACTCGCATTGCTCTTAAGTGCGTGCGGGGGCGATGGAGATGGTGACACAGGATCCGCATCTCAGGATTCGCCTTCTGAATCAGAAGAACAAAACAGTACCGCAGGCTCTTCGGGTGACTCTGAAGAGACCGCTGTTGAGGAAGAAGATTCCGAAGAGACCCCTGTTGAGGAAGAAGATTCCGAAGAAACTGATGTTCAGGAAGAAGAACCGGCTCAACCAGTGGCGGCAGACGAATCTCTTCCTCCTGTCCGAATAGGTTTATTGAATCAGGAGAATGACCCGATAGGTTCATTCCCCGAGATCAGGTTAGGCATTGAAGGAGCTGTTGCCTACATCAACGCAGAGCTAGGTGGTATAGGCGGACACCCAGTCGAACTCGAGACTTGCATACAGAACAGTGTGCCTTCAGCCCAAGAATGCGCCCAAAATCTCGCAACAAGCGACCTTGTTTCGGTCATTAATGGGGTAAACATTTGGACAGTAGCATTTGACTTCTATGGGACTATGGGGGAGACACCTGTTATCGGTGGGCTACCCTTGTTCGCTGCTGATTACAATCAACCAAATGCCCGCTACTTTAACGGCGGCAGTGTACAAGTATATTCTGCTGCGGCACGCTTTGTCGCAGAAGAACTAGGAGCAAGTAAAGTAGCAGTCCTCGTAAACCAGAACCCCGCAGCCACAGCTGCTCTTGACTCTGGACTCGCGCCAATCTTTGATTCATATGGAATCGAGTACGAAGCCATTGATGTCCCTATCCCACTAACGGATGCCATTCCTCCTGTTAGCCAAGCAGAGGCATCGGGCGCTGATCTTGTGATGCTTCTTGCTGCAGGAAATGAATGTGTCCCTGTCATTCGGGCAGCAAATCAATTAGGAATACCTGCTGAAGAGATGTTCTATAGCGCTACGTGTGACACAGAAGACATTTATGCAGAAGTCGGTGAACTCATGGTTGGCAGTTACCTTCACAAAGGTGGTTACACGATCCGAGAAACCTGGGCCCCTGATGAAGTCTTGGCTGAATTCGATGGAAGAGACGGATTGATCGAGCAATACGCGCCAGATGCTCCTGACGCTTCCTTCACCGGTCTTGGCTGGGCGACAATGATAGACATCTACGACCTCTACGAAGAAATCGGATATGAAAACTTATCTAACCCAAGTACCATCATTGCCACAATGGATGACGGCCAAACTCGAGGAAGAGTCGGTTCATTCGGCTGGGCTTGCATCTACGCAGATATCGGACTCTCATCACTCTGTCAGGGATCAGCACTATTCGTTGAGATAGGAGATTCTTCAGGAATATCTCTGCCGCCTGCAGTCATAGGTCCAGAAGGGTATGTAAACGGACTCGACCTCTTAAAATAAACGAGAATTATAGAATCAACGAAGCACCGGCTGAAGCTCTGACAGGGTATACCATTGTTGGAGCTTCAGCCGGTTGCGACGAAGGCGACTTAAAGTTTGCAAGTATTTCAGAGCAGAACTGGTCGACCTTCCCACTTTTAACAAGGGCGATTGCACATCCGGCAAAACCCCCGCCGGTCATCCTTGCACCAAAGCAGTATTGAGAATTCAGGGCATTTTTTACAATTTCATCGAGAGCAGGACCTGAAACTTCATAGTTATTTTTAAGGCTTGCGTGACTCTCAGTCATTAATCTGCCGAGCTCAACAATATCTTGAGATTGGATCGCTTCTACCGCTTTTTTAACTCGTATGTTTTCAGTTATGACATGTTGTGCTCGTTTAAGATTTGATCCGTTGCGTAAATCAAGTCGGTTTAGATCTGAATGTGTAGCGTCTCTTAAAGATTGGAAACCCAATTCTCTGGCGGTTACCTCACAAGCTCGTCGTCGTTTAGCGTACTCCGTGCCAGCAAGCTCTCTTCTCGTTCCAGTATCCATCACGACTATGGCAGCACCTTCAGGAAGCTTCACTGGATTAAAAGAAAGATCTCTGCAATCTATCAGTAAGGCACTATCGCGTTCAGCGAAAGCGCAGGTCATCTGGTCCATGATTCCGCTAGGTAGACCCAAGATAGAATTCTCTACGTATTGGCCGGCATAAGCTAACTGTTTCATATCAGCCTTGATATTGCTAACAGAGGAGAATATTAGTCCTGCGGCTATTTCGAGTGCTGCCGATGAGGATAAGTTCGCGCCGACAGGTATATCTGTAGCAATATATCCCGTCCACCCTGTTATTGTTTGACCAGCTTGTTGGAGGTATCTACCCACTCCATGTAAATATCGCGCCCAAAATGGAGACAGAGAGGGGTCGCCGTTAAGGTCAAATGTTGCCTCACCAAAGCCCTCAGAAACGACTCTGATGGTAGAACTATTCATAGGGCTTGCGGCGATAGCAGTGTCGAAGGGAACAGCGATTGGCAAAACGAACCCTTCGTTGTAGTCGGTGTGTTCACCAATTAGATTAACTCTGCCTGGGGATCTAGCTATTACAGCTGGCATGGATCCGTATTCAGCAAGAAACAACTCTTGAACTCTATCTTTCGCTAGAAGTGAGCTATTTTTGGGCATCTTTATTTCCTAAGGAACTTTCCATAAAAACCATGCAGTACTATATGGCATTATGCCCAAAAAAAGATTCCAAAGTAGAAATATTGCTCGCTGGGTAGCAATAGGTCTTGTGTTTTGCGTTGCTGCTGGGTTTGTCTTTGTCGCCTATTTGATTTCGATCTCAATTTAAAAAGACTATTATTGCATCATGGATAATCTAGACTTTCAGATCCTGAACCTACTTAAAGAGAATTCTCGAATTTCTGTCACGGAAATTTCGCAACAGATAGGAAGAAGTCATTCTGCTACTCGACTTCGCCTCGCAAAGATAACCGAATCCGGAGTTATAGATAGATTTACTATCAATATCAATGAAGAGATCCTCGATGAACTCTCTGGAAAAAATTCTTCAGAACTGAATGTGGAAGAATCGGCCGATGGCATAGAAGGCGAGAATCAAAAACCGAACTCTGCCCCTAACCCACTCACAAATATCAACAGCGAGGATGAAGCTTCTCAGGTACAAGAGACTCGCCCGGTGATAGGGTCGACAAGTCGAGTGTCTTAAGCCAATTGCATTCGGCTATAGAAACAATGGGATTTTCCAATTTTCCGCATTCATAAAGGGGAACAGTTTGCCTAGATTCTTTGAAGGAAAGTTGCTGGCTTTCGATGTCGACGGGACCATTCTCGATTCTGCAGGGCGAATAAGTTCCCGAACTATCAAGGCTCTTGAGTCCGCTAGTCAAAAGGGTGCACATGTTGTTTTAGCTACTGGCCGAGACTGGCATGGAACAAAGTATCTCTTAGAGGAAGTCCCAGAGATAGCCTATTGCATTTGTGTAAATGGTGTCGAAGTTCGAGCAAGAGATGGGGAAATACATTCTAGTCTCGAAATAGACATCGACTTAGTTAAAAGAGTTATCAAAGTAGTTCGAGAAAACATCTCAGGCGTAGCATTTGGGGCCTCAATAGATGGCCTTTTCGTAGGAGAGGAGAAAGTTTGCAGCTCTCTTCCCGTTACGGAAGGGATTGTAGGTACCTATCCTGTCCGCATAGTCGATGACCTCTCAGCTGAGCTGAACAGCAATATTCAGGATCTTGTCATCTTTCATGAAAAATATGTGCACGATATTGAGAAGTTCTATAGGCAAGTTCTGGATATCACCAAACAATACCAAGGGGAACTGCTGGTAGCTTTAAGCGGCTTGCCGATGATTGAACTCCTTCCGAGAGGGAGTGGGAAACACGCGGGTCTCGCATGGCTAGCAAATTTACTCAACATTGATCAGGTAGATGTAGTTGCTTTCGGAGATAATTTGAATGATCTAACAATGCTGGAATGGGCTGGATTTGGAGTAGCAATGGGGAATGCTTCACCAGAGCTATTTAAATATGCTGATCAGGTTACGTTTACTAACGATCAAGATGGGGTAGCAGCTTGGATCGAAAAGAAACTCCATGAGTGAGATAAAGCGAACCTATAGGAAGACAGGAATTCAAGTACTAAGATTCATACATTCTAAGGAATTGTAGAAAAACCATTTACTAAGAGGAGAAGCAATGTCTACGAACGCATCACTTCTTGATCGGTATCGTGCGGTAATGGCACCGTACCTTAACCCTCTTTATGAATCACCCATATCTTTAGATCGTGGTGAAGGAAGCTACGTCTGGGACATTGAAGGAAATGAGTATCTAGATTTCTTTGGTGGTGTTTTAACCACCATGATCGGACATAAGAACCCTAAAGTTACCGAAGCTATCCAGTCGCAAGCTAACAAAGTGCTCCACACGAGTACCTTGTATCTTTCTAGCCCAATGATTGAATTTGCTGAAGAGATTAGTGCCGCTTCTGGGATCCCTGATGCGCGGGTTTTTTTTACAGCGTCCGGGAGTGAGGCTAATGACACAGCTCTGCTCTTAGCAACAAGCCATCGAAAGTCTAATGAAATCCTTGCGGTAAGAAACAGTTACCACGGACGGACGTTTGCAACTCAGGCGATAACCGGTCAGTCGACATGGCTTTCTTCTCGTATCTCTGGCCTTTCAGTCAATTATGTTCAGGGTCCGTATAGGCTTCGAAGTCCATTTCAGGACGTTCCCGATGAGAAACTCACCGAAATGTGTGTAGCTGATCTTCAACAAATTCTAGACACAGCAACGACTGGAAAGGTAGCCTGCCTAATTTTCGAACCCATACAAGGTGTTGGAGGATTCACAGTCCCACCAGATGGGTTCTACGGGGAAATGCAGAAAGTTCTTTCTAACTATGGAGCATTGACAATCAGCGACGAAGTCCAGACAGGGTGGGGGAGAACCGGCGATCACTTCTGGGGTTATGAAGCGCATGGCCTAATCCCAGACATGCTGACATTTGCTAAAGGTGTTGGGAATGGGGCAGCCATAGCCGGAGTTGTAGCTCGATCTGAGATAATGGAAAGCGTTTCCGCTTTGAGTTTTAGTACATTTGGTGGGAACCCACTTTCAGCTGCAGCAGGTCTAGCGACGTTACGTTACGTCGTTCAAAACAATTTGCAACAGAATGCAAAAGATATGGGGGACAGACTGATAAAAGGGCTGGGTGATATTGGTGAGGCAATACCTTGGGTCGGAGAAGTTCGCGGTCGTGGCCTTATGGTCGCGTTAGAAGTAGTTTCCCATGAAGGAGAGAAGGTAGAGCCCGACCCTAACAAAGCCCGAGAGTTTCTTGAAGCTTGTAAGAATCAAGGGGTTCTTCTTGGCAAAGCAGGCGTGTTTGGAAATGTTATTAGGATTGCGCCGATGTTAACTGTTACTGAAAATGAAATAGATCTGGGAATTGCAAAGATCAGCAAAGCGATTCAGTCAATATAGCAAGAAGCAGAATTCCTACGTTTTGCTTAACACCGTTCCGTTCTCAAGTAGTTAAATTTCTCTATGCAGGGTTCTTGAGTATTCGTGATACAAGCTTCTGCGCTCATGTTGGTAGTTTGTTATTTTTTGCCGCTGAAACTAACCATTGAAATAGTGGGTCAGTATCTCGGGTATTCATCATTTCTGGATGCCATTGCACTGCGACAACAGGTAATGATTCATGTTCAATTCCTTCCACGATTCCATCTTCTGATCTCGCAGTTACGAGAAGGCCATCTCCTATCTCGCCGATACTTTGGTGATGTAGCGAGTTAACCTTTCTCGAGGGCCCATAGAGTTCCTCCAAGAGGGTGTTTTCTACAATGTTGACGGTATGTGCTTCAGTGGTTGGTGGTTTGTCACGAACAGCATGTGTTGGCACGTCCTGTATAAGGCTTCCACCTGCATGGACATTAATTATTTGGAGACCTCTGCAAATACCTGCAACTGGAAGTTCTCGATCAAATGCTGCATCTAATAGGGCTACTTCGAATTCATCGCGAATGGGTTCAGGCTTGTAGGTTTCAGGAGCAGGTTTCGCTCCGTACCTTTTCGGTTGGATGTCTGCCCCTCCACTCATGAGTAGCCCATCTAGCCGTTCAACATAAAGAGCTGGATCAACACCCAAGGGAAGAAAAACAGGA
>JAQWQL010000089.1 GCA_029244605.1 Acidimicrobiales bacterium
AGCAAAATCCAATGGCCATGTTTCTGGATGCCTGAAAAGGATCTTCGCTATCTCTGAGGCATACCCGGATTTAAATGCAAATGAAAATTTCATAAGTATCCAAGAAGAACTCTCGGAGACAGAAAATCTTATTGCATATGCGCGCCAGTACTATAACGATGTGTCTCTGAACTTTAATAACCAGCTACAAGTCCTCCCATTCAGTATTTTTGCGGGACTTTTTGGCTTCGAGGAACGAGAGTATTTCTCTTATGGCGAATCACCAGAACCCCTAGAAGCTAAACGAGAAGGATAATGGCAACCTATACCGAAGAACGAAGGAAAAAATCTTGGTATCCAATTATAGGTTTTGCTATCTTCGCCGGACTTGTCGCCGGATTCATTGCTTTTGTAAAACCTGTAGAGAAAATCGACAATTATTGGACAGTCGCTGAGATTAGTACTGGAAGATCAACGATTGTAAGCGAAGTGATCGACTACGACTTCGGCAATGAATCCAGACGGGGCATCTACCGTGACGTTCCTGGTCTTTCAGAAGAGGAGATTATTAATATCGAATCACCATCCGCGCCTGACCAATGGACAATTCTTTGTGGATTCAATTGTGATAATGGCGAACTGCGGATTCGGATTGGGAATCCGAACAAAACCATTAGAGGGAATCATAGGTACGAGTTGGACTATTCTCTAGACACAATTACTAATCTTGGCCATTCGAGGATTAACTGGAATGCTGTGGGAACGGGATGGGATCACTCCATGGATGCTGTCCAGATTCAAGTAATTTCCCCATTTGAGCTTGAGAATCCCAACTGCAAGATTGTACGCCTCTTCGATCAGTACTCATGTGAAATAACCGAGATCGCTTCTGGCCATTTGTACGTTCAAGTGGATGGGCTCAGATCTTCTGAAGGAGTGAATATACAAGCAAACCTAGGTGAAGAAATTGAAAGCCCTCCGAAGTCCCTCGATCCTCCAGATGCACCAAAGGCAGGCCTAGACTACGCATTCATCTATGTGGGACTCCTCGCCATAGGGGCGACTCTTATTGGAGGGGCCTCCGCTATATGGGCATTGAGACTTCTAGGACGTGACAAAGTTAGGTCCGGAAGTGCTGTAGATACAGCTTTTAATGAAGGAACCGGCCGCATTTCCAGAGCTGATACAGGGAAACTATCTGAACTCGTCACTTTACGCTTTGACCCGCCTGAAGGAATTAGTGCTCATCAGGGGGGTATTCTCTTGGAAGAAGCTGTTAACGAAAACCATAAAACTTCCTGGCTCCTTGAACGAGCCATAAGTGGTGAGATAGAACTTACTGAAGAGAACAACAGCAGAGTCCTGATAGATAAATTCGCTCAACGTAGCCCTGGGGTCCTTGACACAATTTTTGAAGGGAGAGAAAAAGTCGAACTAGGGGACTACGATAAAGCGTTTACTTCTGGGTGGAAGAAGCTAGAAACCGATCTAAATACATGGATGTCAGATAGTAACCTTTGGTCTTTTGCCAGAACAAAAGTGATCGGATGGCTGGCGATTCCGATAAGTGCTGCAGTTGGCATTTGGGCCGGATTTACCAGCTTTAATGCCCCACTTGAAATATTCAACTTATTGGCTTTTCTCTCTACTATCATTTTCGGGTTAACGTTAGCTGTTTGTTTTCGGGCATGGGAACTAGCAGTTCGGACACCAAAGGGAACGGGCCTGTGGATACAGATAGAAGGATTCCGAAGGTTCCTCAGTGAATCCGAAGCAAAACATGTGGAAGCGGCTGCTGAGAAGGGGCACCTACGTGAGTACACGGCGTGGGCTGTCTCTCTTGGGGAAGTAGACAAGTGGAAACGAGCTTTCCAAAACTCAGGGAGGCTTAACTCTGATAATGATCTATATGCAGATGATCACCTCTTTGCTTCCTATGCTTTTCATAGCGGTTACGATGTGCGGAAGACTCAATACACTCCATCTTCATCTTCATCATCTGATTCTGGATGGTCGGGAGATTTCGATTTCGGCGGAGGATTCGACGGTGGTGGTGGCGGCGGCGGCAGCTGGTAAATCTTTCGGAGATAAACTAAGCGTGAAGACCTCTACCAGTCAAAGACATGACCGCTTCACCAAATAGTTCACTTAATGTTGGATGTGGCTGGACGAATTCTGCTACTTCAGCAACTGTAGCTTCCCAATTAACTGCTAAATAGCCTTGCCCTAACTGCTCTGTGACCCACGGGCCTGCCATATGCACTCCCAGTATCTGTCCCAATGTTCCATCAGGAAGTTTCTCTGCAACAATTTTAATCAGGCCGTCCGTATCTCCAACAATCATGGCTCGGCCATTACCGGAATACCGGTGTTTCGATACTTCTATTTCGTATCCTGCTTCAATCGCTTCTACTTCGCTCAACCCTGCAAATGCTACTTCGGGGTGGCAATAAATAGCCCATGGAACTTTTGCATAGTCAACTGGAGTAACTTTTTCGCTGCATATGCGCTTAACCGCTACTATCGCTTCTGCGAAAGCGACATGGGCCAGCTGCGGTGTATCTATTAAGTCACCAATGGCGTAGATACCGGAAGAACTGGTTTCGCAGAATTCATTTACCGGGACAAACCCACTCCGATCAGCCTCAATTCCTGCGTTCTCTAGTCGAAGCAGGTCCGGATAGGGCCTCCTCCCTACAGAAACCACTACTAGATCTGTTTCTAACTTCTCGCCATCATTTAACAAAACAGTGGACTCACCCGTACTGGCGGTATGTCCTTCAACAAGAACTCCAGTGCGAATATCAATACCTCTTTTTTGAAAGGATCTTTGCACAACTTTCGCAATATCTTTGTCACAACCGGCGAGTATTCGAGGAAGCGCTTCAACAATGGTGACTGTTGCCCCAAAATCGTTTAAGGCCGAAGCAAATTCGACTCCAATTGCCCCTCCACCAATGATGACTGCTCTTGAAGGCACCTTAGTTATAGATAGGAATTGATCTGAAGTTACAACTAGGGTTCCATCGACTTCAAGTCCTGGAATAGATCTGGGTTTGGAACCACTAGCCAGAATAATATTGTCTCCAGATATAACTCGCCCACTATCACCTGAAGCTGAAATCTTTATTTCTTTGTTTCCGATTAATTCACCTACACCCGAAAAAACCGTTACGCTCCTTCTTGACAAAAGCCCTTCAACACCTGAAGTTAAGGTGTCAATCACTCTCTGCTTCCGGCTCATAAGTTGCAGCATGTCCAACTCCGGAGTTCCTGCTTTGACTCCAAACTCTTCAGCGTTACGAACCGTCCTAAGAACCGATGCTGTCTCAAGCAATTCTTTAGCGGGGATACAACCCACATGTAGGCATGTGCCCCCTAATTTACCCATCTCAACTAGCGCTACGTCTAGTCCAGCAGCTGCACCATATAGAGCTGCCCCATATCCCCCAGGGCCACCTCCTACTATCACCAGATCAAAGTGAGACTTAGCGTCTTCCATCTCTAAATCCTACCGCTCCTTCAATCCAACTAATCATTCAAACAGTACTTCTAGAATCAAGATGCTATTAGAACTTGTGTTGTGAACGCCAGAAGTATCACTAGGCCACAAACAAGAGAAATAATTATCAACATTCGTGTACTCATATACGAGGTAGACGATAGTGGTCTATTACTGAACTGCACATGCACAGAAGCAGAAAAATAGAATAATCTTCAAATCTAGGATACAAGAGGTGAAGATGTATCCTTTGCGTTACGCATTCGACAACTGAAGGAAACGGGGACTTACGATATGAGGACACGTAGAACTGAGGGAAACCACCTGCTTGTATCTTATGGTTATCGGCCTTTGCATTTTATAAGCCTCGAATTTAGATGCGACGGTTGACCCCCTACTTAACGGCCGCTAGGCCCCATCAGTGGATAAAGAATTTATTGGTATTCGCTGCACCATTAGCAGCTGGAGAGATCCAGAATAATGACATACTGCTCAAAACATCCGCTGTGGCCTTTCTATTTCTTCTTATTTCCGTGAGCGTCTATTTTTTTAATGATTTATGCGACATCGATGTTGATAACAGGCATATCCAAAAGGCACATAGACCTATCGCAAGCGGAGCGATCCCAATTCGACCTCTATTCGGAGTAATTTTAACGTTCTCGATAGTCTCTCTAACGTTTAGTTTTCTTTTCTCTTTAGGTTTGGGAATATGCCTCGCCTTATACGCCTTAGTTAATTCTCTCTATTCAGCGAAACTAAAAGAAGTCCCATATCTAGAACTGCTACTCGTTGGATCCGGTTTCGTCGCTCGAGGCGTTGCCGGTGGTTTAGCATCTGACATTCCACTATCTTTCTGGTTTGTTACGCTGATTTCCTCTACATCTTTATTTGTGGTGATAGGTAAAAGATTCGCTGAGTTCTCCGCTTATCAGATACACACTTCGCGACCGGTTCTTAAGTTCTATTCGCTGAAAATCCTTGAGGCCCTTATGGTCCTATCATCTACTTTTGCTGTAATCACATATGGGTTTTGGCTAGGCCAATCAAACAATCAAGGAAGCTTCTCCCTTGTATCACTTTTTCTTTTTTCCTTAGCCCTTATTAGATATCGCCTGCGACTTAGACATGGATTCGGAGAAGACCCCGTGCGTACGGTACTAAGCGACTTTTGGCTTACAGCCCTTTCTGTCATCTGGGCATTAGCATATGGTGTTGCTGTATATGGATAAGACTGAACTAGCAACTTGGGGCAACACAAGCACTTCAGAGTCATATCTGAGAGAACCTGACTCCATTCTTGATTTGAGCGGAATGCTTAAATCAATTGGGGACAAGGGATGCATAGCACGCGGATTTGGAAGAAGTTATGGAGACCAACCGTTAAATAGCGACGGAGATGTTATCCGGCCACCTTCGGCTAGTAAAAAACTAGAAAATTTGAGCTCAAATGGAATAGCAACGGTCAAATCCTCTATGACATTTGCAGAACTCCTTAACCAAGTAGTCCCCCTTGGTTGGTATATGCCAGTAGTTCCCGGAACTAGTTATATCACCATAGGTGGAGCAATAGCTGCAGACATACATGGGAAAAATCACTACCGGAAGTCATCTATTGCTGACCATGTGGAATCAATGACTTTAATGCTTGCAGATGGAGATACCATCCATTGCAGTAAAACTGAAGAAAGCTCAATCTTCTGGACAACGATAGGAGGCTTAGGGCTGACCGGAGTCATCCTCGAAGCAACAATCCAATTAATAAGAATTCAATCCAGCAGTGTCCTCGTGGATCGGAAAAGCTTCAAAAATTTCACCGAACTATTCGAGACTATGAAATCTCAGATCGACAAAGCCGACTACAGTGTCGCTTGGCTAGACCTTGCTTCAAAGAGTAACCCCGGACGTGGAATCTTAGAAACAGCTAATCACCAAGAACTTGATGAAGGCTCGCAATTCTCCTATGAGACAAAACCTCTTCTAGCTCTACCGCGCTGCATGCCAGGCGGGCTTCTTCGGCCGTCAACTATAAAAAAATACAATTCCCTCAGGTTCTTGTTAGCAGATAAGGAGAAAAGCTTGAAGGAAAACGAATTATCCGCCTTCATGCATCCTCTAGATAAAGTCAGAAACTGGAACCGCCTATACGGGAAAACTGGAGTTATCCAGTGGCAAGTAGCCGTCCCTGAAGTTTCAGAACATGTACTTTTCGACATTATTGACTCAATACATAAGGCAGAAGCTCCAGCCTTCCTCGTGGTACTTAAAAAACTAGGGCCAGCAAACCAAGCTCCGTTGTCCTTCCCAATGGAAGGTTGGACACTTGCAGTCGATTTCCCTGCGAAACATCAAGAGATTCATGATTGCTTAGATGCCCTTGATCAAGAAATAGTCAATGTAGGAGGCCGTATCTACCTAGCCAAAGATGCAAGATTAAATCCAGACCTCATTCCAAAAATGTACCCGAGGATAGACGAATGGAAATCCATTCGGCAAAATATCGATCCCAACAACCGTTGGCAAAGCGACTTCTCCAGAAGACTAGATTTGTAGAAAACAAAATCGCAGAATAGCCGAAACGCAGTAAATCAAAGCAGATTTAATTCAATGGGGGCAAGTCCCCAAAATCAAGATCGAATGGAAAATCTGGATCAGGGTCGTCATTCGTCTGGACAATCTCAACTGTTGTCTTCTCTGGTTCCAGAATTTCCCCTATGGCAATCATCGCTGCACCAAGAACAACGGCACCAGACCCTTTAGGTTTTTTAGATCGTGCTATCTGACTTTCATCAAAATCAGATTCAGGTGTATCAGTGGAACCTTCTTCACTCATACTTTAGTCTGCCAGAAAATTCGATTAACCCAACTCAAAGAGTTAAGAACTTCTTCGTTTTCGATTCACTCGCTGCACCAAGAGAACAACTATCCAAACAAGCACACAAGTTAATAGAAGCAGAAGAAACAGGGGCATGGTTATGTCAAACCAGAGAAATTCCACTTGCGTATCGTCTGTATTCTGAAAAACAAAGAGCAATAAAACCACTAAGGCAAAAACACCGCCAAGGTATTTTGGGTCAAGTCCCTTCAATCTTTCTATCACTGTCGATGGTGGTGACTCTTCCATGTAACCTCACATTTCCTTTCATTTTCTATCATGATTCAGGAATTAAGGCGAAAATTTTTAAAAATGGCTTAAATGCTTCCTTTAGTTACACGATTTTGTGTAGGATGTGCAACCATTTGGTACAAGGAGGAATTCAAATGATCGTTGCTATTACAGGTGCTACAGGGACAATAGGCAGTGCAGTAAGTGCACACCTAAAAGAGTTGGGGAATGAGATTATTTGCATCTCCCGTAATAGAAAACTTGCGGACGTTTATTGGAGCCCGTCTGAAGGCCTAATAGAGAGTGAAAGCTTAAACGGTATCGATGCGATGATCCATCTAGCTGGCGAAAGCATCGGAGAGCGGCGTTGGTCACAGAATCAAAAAACAAAAATTCTCTCGAGCAGAGTCAAAGGAACAGAGTTAATATCTAAAACTTTGGCTGAACTGGATTCACCACCAGAAATTTTTTTAAGTGGTTCGGCTACAGGGTTCTATGGAGATTGTGGGAGCACACAAGTAAACGAAAAATCGCCGAAAGGTAATGGGTTTCTTGCTGAGGTTGCTGCCGATTGGGAAATAGCTACGAAACCAGCTGAAGAAGCTGGTATTCGAGTAACCCATTTACGCACAGGAATTGTCCTAGATCCACAAAGTGGGATGTTAAAAAAAATACTTCCTCTGTTTAAGTTTGGACTAGGGGGAAAACTAGGAAACGGAAACCAATATTGGAGCTGGATTACTTTAGAAGACGAAGTGCGGTTGATTTCATGGTTGCTTTCTGCAGGAATCCAGGGTCCCGTGAACCTTACCGCACCTGAGCCTGTTACTAACGTCCAATTCACTACGGCATTAGGATCGGCTTTGGGAAGGCCTACCGTAATTTCAGTGCCGAAGTTCGGGCCTATGCTACTTGCTGGTAAAGAACTTGCAGACGAGCTGATCTTTACGAGTACGCGAGCGATACCATCGGTTCCCCTTGCTGGCGACTTCAAGTTCAAGCACCCTTCAATTGATACGGCTCTGAACGGTATCCTTAACACATGAGGAGCCGCACTTGGAGTAAAGCTAGATCAGAAAGTTATGTTTCTGTAAGTAGACTTATCCCCGCAAAGTGCCAGGATATTTTTGATGTGTTGACAAATCCCTTTCTCCATGCAGAGATAGATGGCTCAGAGACTGTTAAGGGAAAGATTAGTGGGCCAGAAGAACTCTTCCTTGGTGATACTTTCCAGATCAAGATGAAAACATGGAATATCCCGTACCGGATAACGAACACAGTCGTCGAATATGAAAAAAATACCATTATCGCTTGGGCCCACTTCGGCAAACACCGTTGGCGCTATAAGCTCTCTGCCGTAACAGAGGGGACAGTAGTAACTGAAACCTTTGACTGGACTGAGGCAATTTGGCCAAAGATGATCGAAATAGCTAAATACCCTACGACGCATATACCTCGAATGGAACAGACCTTAGAGCGTCTTGAGAATTTCATACTTAAGTCATGACGAAGCGCATCGTGGCAGCTTTTGACTTTGATGGCACTATAACGACAAGAGATACCCTCCTTCCCTTCCTTAAGCAATATGGACTTTGGAAACTTACTAAAGGAACATGTAAGACTCTGGCAGGGATACAAAGAGGAAATCTCCGGAACGCGTTAAAAGAAAATACCCTGAAAGCGCTCTTCGCCGATTTTCCAATTGAGCGATTAGAGGAAGAAGGAAGAATTTACGCCGAAACACTCCCGAGGTTGTACCGGAAAGAAACCCTTGGGCGCATTAAATCCCACAAAGAAAGAGGTGATCAACTTATTCTAGTAACTGGGTCTTTAGGGTGCTATGCAAGACCTGCAGCTGCGGCCTTAGGATTTGATCATACTTTCGCCGTTGAATTAGCTTCGACGCTAGGTCACATGACTGGAGATATTCAAGGTGCGAATGTGCGAGGCCCTGAAAAAGCTCGACTCCTAAAGAACCACCTTAAAGGTGAACCGGTGGAATTATGGGCATACGGGAACTCTTCCGGCGACGAAGAGATGTTGAAGATGGCAGATCACGCGGAGATGGTATAAACCATCTTTTAGTTACTTGATAGCAACTGGGTTAACTGGAGAACCGATTCCTCCCACAAAGGGTTGAGGGCTAGCTTCTAGGAAAAAGTCGTACTGGCCATCCTGATCGCAATCAGATGCAAGTTCTTCTAAGTCAAAGTTTTGACCTTGAGTGAGGCCCATCATTACCAGATTAATGCAGTGGATTGGAAGAATCGCTCCCGGAACAGATGGGTCCCAAGGCATAACTTCAAATGTGATTGTATCTGTAGCAACAGCAGCTACTTCACGATCGTAGAAGAACTCAACTGCACCTAAACCAACTCCGGGGAAACCAGGCATTGGCGATCCTTCAATTGCAGTTCCACTTCCGTAAGAAACCACATCTCCTTTTTTAGCTTTAGCCATCATGCCAGTTCGGAGTAGCAAGATATCTCCACTACGAACCTTTACGCCTTGACGTTCTTCCGCATTAACGCAGTCCTCATATGTGATTGCATGCCCGCCAGGAAGTTCTTCGACTCCTAATAATCCGGCAATATCCAATAGGACGCCTCTACTTGTAAGGCTTTTGATTTTTTCAATCCCGCAGACTGATGCACCGTCATAGGTGACCGTATTTGCGTCACGACCTCCGTAAATTTTTCCTTGCCAGCTGGCATGGCATAAACCATCCCAATGTGTTGCAGCCTGGAGCCCCATAGTAACGACATCGTCACTGGTACAAAAAAGTGATGGATCTCCAATAACTGGAGTATTAAGTTGGATCATCGTTCGTAATGGATTGACACGCCCTGGCATTGATCCGAGTTGCAATCCACCTTGCTGTTGCAGCGGAAAAGCCAAAGAGAATCGTTTCCCACTACGAATACTCTGAGCCGCTTCGCAAAGAACTTTATCTGTAATAAAGTTGACGGTCCCCCGCTCGTCGTCATCTCCCCAGCGACCCCAATTCTTTACTTTCTCTCCAAGGTCAAGTATTTCTTGCGGATATGGCATTTGTACCTCACTTATTCAGCTCACCAAACCGTAGTTCAGTTTAAGCTCCTAGCTCAAAATTACGCTCAGAAGTTACTAATGTTCCAAGTTACTATGGCAAAGTTATCTCTGAAGGAGGTTCAGAACCTGAACGATTGGACTGGAGAAATCCGGCCTCGACAGCAAGGCGGTCAGCGTAATCGTTCCATTGGTCTCCTGCGTGCCCTTTCACCCAAGTAAATGAGATATCCCTGTTTTGATATTCAGCGATCAAAGGCTCCCAGAGATCTCTATTCGCCACCGGTTTGCGCTGACTATTTTTCCAATCTCTTTTAAGCCAACCTTTCCACCAATTATCTCGAAAGCAGTTGACGACATACGTCGAGTCACTGATGATTTCCAGTGGACCTTCCAAGACTAAAATAGCCTCAAGAGCAGCGGTTAACTCCATTCTCTGATTTGTCGTATCGGAGGAAAAACCAGCAGCAAATTCTCCTTCGGGGATAATCCATGCCCATCCGCCGGGGCCAGGGTTTCCGCTACATGAGCCATCGGTAAAAATTCGTGTTCTCATCACTTCCCTTCTGTTGTGTAGGATTGGCTTGAAGGCACTTCTTTAGCTTGTAATCGGTGTGCTCGATCTAACCACCCAATTATTATGGCAGAAGCTCTTGGGTCAAACCGCAACCGATGAGTGCCTCCATCGATAATTCGTAAATCTGCATTACCGTGAGCGTCGGCTATAACTCGCGCATCAAATGAGGGGACAACCTGATCGCTGGCCCCATGAACCACTAACAGAGGTTTTTGAGGTATTTCTCCTGCAGCGTCTACTGGTCTAACCAAATCAATCTCAGCAACCCATGATTCTTTATTCTGGGGAAAGTCTGGAGCGCTTATCGCTCCCACAGACCGCGAGTACTTCAACAATTGATCTGGGTCTTTCACCCAATCATGAAAATCCGAAGGGGCAGAAATAGCGGCCACTCCACTAACTTCTACGCACAAACTTGCGGCAGTAATTGCCAAAGCGCCACCCGTACCGAATCCAGCTAGCCATACAGAGTTCACCTGCGGGTTTTTATTGAGTTCCATTGCTGCGTTAATGGTGTCATCAAGCCAGCCTTGTAATGAGAATTCTCCCTCAGATGACCCGCAGCCTCTGTATGTGAAAGCAAGCACAAACCATCCCAACGATTTCGCTACGAGGTCAGCGAAATCATAGTATGACCTGTCGTTTTCTGTTTCCTGAGTTGACCCTGTAGGAAACCCATGGCAAAGCACTAAGCCTGCTGTTCCTGAAATACCTACACGGTTGGGAACAGAAAGATGCCCGGCTAGTGAAAGCCCATTGGAGTCAAGAACATATGCCAATACTTCACGCCCTATACGTTGACTAGCCGGTAGCCACGATTACGGGCTTCGGCTAACGTGTCCGGTCCGAAAACTAAATATTTTTCCGATGCAATCAACTCATCTATGACTGATTCATCGTTAACCTCATCAAGGTCATATACCCGTTGATTTCGTTTATCACCTAACCAGCGAAAATGTTCTACTCGCGTGGGCCGTTTCATAGATACCTCCAATGCGACTATTTTAGGGAATGAAAAGCACATTGGCGAACATCTTTAAAGACAAATTTGGGGAGGTACGAGACCTCCCCAAATTTCTGTCCTGGATCACGGACTACGTTTAGGCAAAAGAACCAAATCAGATGGGACCTGAATCTGACCGATAGTTCGCGGGTGACCAGTTAAAATTTACATCTTGGTCCAGGGGCCGCCTAGTAGCTGGCCACCTCCAAGGTCCCGAAACTTTTACTACTCAGTTGGACCACCTCCCTTCGTTGGTGAGATGAGCCTAGTTCCTACTTTGGTTAACTGCAGATATTTTGATGATAAATCCTTTGGCTTTTTTCATGTGATTTTCTCCCGTCATGTTTTGGAGATTTCATCTCCAATAGCGCCGATCTCTTTCATGTACTTATTTACTAAGTCTGTAATGCATACGATGTCAACAACTTCTATATCCAACTTGGGGTGTTCTGATCTTCTAATCAACTCATCGACAAGGTCATCCTCATGCGTGACGATGACGTTATTCCGTAAAGCTGCCATTTCAGCTTCTATGTCTATGTCACCGTAGCTAGCAACCCCCTTTTTTCGAAAGTAGGTTATCTGCCAGCGAAGCAGGAGTCTCACTTCGTCATGGGTCACACGCATTGTAATTTCTTCTGGAAGGTTTTCCGCTACATATTCAACAGCCTTCTCAAGATCGAGCATTGTTTGGGTAGGAGTTTGTCTCAAGCGCGCTGAAACTAGCACAATGGAGAACCAGGCCAAGGCAATCACAATTATCGAAGCTATAGCTATATACACCCACATCTTAAATCAAACGTTAGCCGGTCAGCGTTCAAAAGGCAGTACTCTGTCTTTAGTGACTTGAAGGAGATCACCAATGGAAACATTGTTTTTTGAAGACTCTGGCCTAGAAATTCACAAAGTTGTAGTTGGGCCTATGGACAACAATGTTTTCGTTTTGCGATGTACTGAAACAGGTGAGGGAGTTCTTATCGATGCTGCTAATGAGCATGAACGACTGTTAGATCTCTGCAAAAATTTAGGAGTAAATCAGGTCCTTGAGACGCATGGTCATTGGGACCATATCCAAGCCGTACCTCATGTCCGCGAAGCTGGTTATTCCGTTTTCGTCACTCAAGAAGATGCTCACATGTTAGATAGCTACGATGAGATTCTCGAAGATGAGGCTGTTCTTGAAGTAGGCCGGCTCAAGCTGCACACAATCCACACCCCTGGGCACACGCCGGGATCGATATGCTTTCGAATTGAAGATCGGCCCATAATTTTTTCAGGTGACACGTTATTTCCGGGCGGCCCTGGAGCGACACAATTCGAAGGAGGCGACTTTGGTAAAATTATTGAATCTATTGACCGTAGGTTATTCACGCTTAATCCAGATACTCTCGTTCTTCCTGGCCATGGAGAAGAAACAACAATAGGAGCGGAGCGGCCGCATCTTGATGATTGGGTTGATCGTGGATGGTGACAAGATAATTAACCCTATTTGAATAGGGTTAATTATCTAAAGGGATACACTTTAGTGTGGCCGAATCGCTAATTGAAATTCAGGATCTCCATGTCAGAACGGAAGATGGGAGTCGGATTCTAAATGGGGTGAACCTCTCGATTAAAGAGGGGGAAATCCATGCCTTGATGGGGCCAAATGGCTGTGGGAAATCTACTCTGGCCTCGACCCTTCTCGGGTCCCCAGAATATATTGTCGAATCCGGAACGGTCCTATTCAGAGGTGAGGACATCACTGAATGGACCGCTGACAACCGAGGAAAATCTGGGATGTTTCTCGCTTTTCAATATCCTCAAGAGTTTCCAGGTGTAAGTGTCCTTAACTTCCTAAGACAGACTGTAGAAGCTCGTACCGGAAAGGAAATATCTATTCTAAATCTTCGGAAACAAATGCTTGTTTGGATGGAACGTTTAGATATCGATCCAGCGTTCGCCGACCGTTACCTTAATGAGGGATTTTCCGGAGGGGAAAAAAAGCGTAATGAGATCTTACAGATGGCGTTACTCGAGCCTGATTTCGCTGTCCTTGACGAAACTGATTCCGGACTCGATATTGATGCTCTTCAAATTGTCGCTACTGGAATACGTGAAATTATGGAAGTTAACTCGAATATCGCTGTTCTTACAATAACCCACTACCAGCGGTTGTTAGATTATTTGCAACCGCATCATGTTCATGTCTTAGTTGATGGAAGAATTGTCGAGAGTGGCGGGTTTGAACTTGTTGAGCAGCTAGATAGCCAAGGGTACGAGGAGTGGCTATGAGCATCAATGTTGATGAGGTCAAAAAAGACTTCCCTGTTCTTCAGCGAAAAATCAATGGGAAAAAAATGGTTTACCTTGACTCTGCTAATACTTCTCAAAAGCCGGTTTCAGTAATCTCAGCTATCAATGACTATTACACGAATTTTAACGCTAATGTCCACCGTGGCTCATACCAGCTATCGGTTGAAGCAACTGAGATCCTCGAAGGAGCTAGAGATACTGTTGCTAGTTTCATCAACGCACGTAAGCGGTCAGAGATTGTTTTTACGAAAAATGCTACTGAAGCCATTAACCTTGTAGCGCAGACTTGGGGGCGGGAAAACCTTGGGAAAGGGGACGTGGTAGTCCTAACTGAAATGGAACATCATGCAAATATTGTCCCCTGGCAAATGCTTGCTGCAGAAAAAGGTATCGAGATTCGGTGGATTAAAATAGATTCTCATGGTTATTTGGATGTTTCTGAGGTAGATCAGTTAATTAACGGAGCAAAGCTTGTATGCGTTACTGCTATGTCAAATGTGCTTGGCACGCTTACCCCTGTTGCTGAGCTAGCTGCGCGTGCTCACAATGCTGGTGCGTTGATCTTGGCGGATGCTAGTCAGTTAACTCCTCACCGTCTAACTGACGTCCAAGGCCTAGATGTTGACTTTCTTGCATTTACTGGACATAAGCTTCTCGGCCCGATGGGCATCGGGGTTCTCTGGGGGAAAGAAGAGCTTCTTGATGAGATGCCTCCTTTTCTTGGCGGAGGCGAAATGATCCTTAACGTTTCAAAGGAGGGGTTCATTCCTAATGAGCTACCTTGGAAGTTTGAAGCTGGAACACCGATGGTTGCTGAAGCTGCTGGTCTCGCTGCCGCGATTGACTACTTGGAGAACTTAGGAATGGACAATATCCGCGAACATGAAATGCAGCTGACCGCATCTGCTTTGCAGAAGTTTTCTGAACGTTTTGGTGAGGAAATTACTATTTTCGGACCTACAAATACTGAAGATAGAGGTGGTGTTATTTCCTTTACTTTAGAGGGAGTCCACCCTCATGATATTTCCCAGGTACTTAACGAAGATAATGTTTGCATAAGAGCTGGTCACCATTGCGCGAAACCACTTATGGATGTACTGGGGGTACCGGCAACTTCGAGAGCTTCAATGTATATTTATAACGATGAGTCAGACATTGATGTACTTTTAGAGGGTTTATCTAGGACAAAGAGCATTTTTGGGACTTGAGAGCAGGGTAGGGACCATGTCAGCGATCGAAGATCTATACAAAGAAATCATTCTTGATCATTATCGTTCGCCTAGGAATCAAGGGGAATTAGCAGAACCCGCACACCGGTGTGAAGGGTTTAATCCTCTTTGTGGCGATGAAGTGGTTGTATACGTTGCTGTACTTGATGGAGTGGTCGAAGATATCAAAATTGGTGGGCATGGCTGTTCAATAAGTCAGGCTTCGGCCTCGATGATGACAGAAATCATTAAAGGGAAAAGCATGGATGAAGCTGAGAAAGTCATACAGGCTTTTAAAGAGATG